>JACDAK010000346.1 GCA_013695495.1 Blastocatellia bacterium
AAGGTCTATCGCCAAGAAGCACTTCGTCTTCAAGCTCAATGCCAACCTCAGCCGTTTCCCAAAGCCCCGAACCAGAACACGCAAAAACCACCAAGCCCTGAGCACTGTCCGACATCTCATTCGCGATGAAGTTCTCAATCTTTTCGCGATCCTCACGAAAGGACTCAAGCTGTTCGCCGCGCGGGCCGAGTGTTTTCTCCAGCTCATTAAGTCGATCGCGAAGGATTATTTCGCCTGTTCGACGGCCGGGACTTTCACCCACTGCATGCGGCCGCACATCTAAATAAACACTCAGAACCGGCAGTTCCGTCGGCTCAAATTCTGCCATCCGCCTCAGCAATTCGTTGTCGCGGTCTTTACTTGTCGGTACCTTCGCTGTCGTTGCCATCGGTTATGTTCTCCTCTCTGTTTTCCCAAACGTAATCGCTCATCACGTCGGTCATGGTACGTGTCGTTTTCTTATGATCGCCGTGCGCCCCGTCGACTTTGCTGATAGCCGGTATCGGACTGTTGCCGTGCCGGGTACCGTCTGCCTTTTGTGCCGATGACCGTTTTCCTTCCTTATCAGATCCTTGTGTGCTCATTTATCCCCCTTATTCATCCTTGGTTACTCGAAGAATTTCCCGATTCCTTCACCTGACCCGTGTCCTGCTTCTTGAATTCTTCCTGATCTTCATCAGTTCCGGGAATGTAATCTGATCCGCTGGCACCTGTCTGTGCCTGCGTATACTTCTGCTTATGTATTTCCTGCACGATGTCCTTCCCAGGCCGCTCGCGTCCTTCGGTCTTGTAGTGGTCCGGGTTTACGTTGTTCTTGGTTCCCATTGTTTGATACCTCCGTGGCGAAACTGTGTACTATTCGAGGACAACAATCTCGCTCTCTCGTAGCGGTGCAGAACGAAATTCCTCCTTCGCGTGTATATCAGAGATATAAGCAATCGGTAAGCCAAGAGAAACGTAAATGGATGTGAGGAGGGGAAGGAACTTATCAGTTAGCGCCCATCGCGCTGCGAAACTGCGCCAGCGACGTGTGAGAGCCGCGAGATGACGGCCGATGTCCATCGTATTTTGCAATTGGGACAAGACCACGCCTGTGGTCTGCCGCCGCATTGATGCGACAGACGACAGGTTGCGGGTATCAATGTCCGGCCGATCGAGGCTGTGCAGCGGTTTGACATTAACGCTCCGGTGCCCGCGGGGATCTCGCTGAATGCCGATGCGGTCATCTCGGGTGCTCTGATCGAAGGAGCGGGCGGACTGGCCGATCTCTTCTTTCGCCGCGCGATCACGGCAACGGACCTCAAAGAAACGAACGAGCTGAGCCTCCGCGCCGAAGGCTTCGCACGCAAGGCGCTCGAGCTCGACCCGCAGCTTTCCGAAGCGCACACCGCCATGGGACGCGCACACCGGGCGCTGCGTTACGACTATGCGACCGCCGAGTTCAGCTTTCGCCGTGCGATCGAGCTCGACCCAAACAATGTGCAGGCGCACGGCTTTCTCGGCCAGCTTTACCTCCTTCGGGGTGATCACGACGCGGCGCTGAAAATGGCCGACCGCGTCGCCGAAATTGACCCGCGTGCCCACGCCGTCATCTTTCTCAGATATCGTGCGAACGAGGCAAAACGCGACTTCGAGCAAGGACTGAAGCATGCCGAAGAAGCGTTCGCCCTCGACAAACAGGTCCACTACGCCCGAATCGCTCTGGCGTCGTTCCTTTTCTACAACGGACAGTTTGAAAGGATGGAAGCGGTCGTTCGCGAAGGGTTCGATGACAGCCCGGGTTTCGCGTTCATCTGGCACCAACTGCTGGCTCGTGCCGCGCTCCGCAACGGCGACATGCGTGCCGCCGCCGAGCATATCGGCAAACTTGAGCACGGCGCCGCCGATTCGACCAAGTATCTCTACCGGCTGGCCGTTATCTATGCCGAGCAGGGCCGCCACGAAGAAGCATTCGACGCCCTCGAACGCTGCATCGACAACGGCGAAGCGTGGGCGGCATGGATGAACAGCGAGCCCGGCTTCGACTCTATCCGCCCCGACCCCCGATTTTCCGGCCTTCTGGCTCGGATGAACCTCTCGCAATAGTAAACGTCTGTACCCGAAAGCCGCACCTCCGGGACGCTCGGCCGCACCTCAAGAGCGCAACTTCGCAACCCAGAAGCTCTACTTCGCAACTCAGAACCTCGGCTTCGGATCTCAGAACCTCAGCTTCGCACCCAGAACCTCAGCTTCGCACCCCGGAACCTCAGCTTCGCATCTCAGAACCTCACCTCAGAACACCGCGATCTGTACGCATTTTGGGCCTATTTCGTTTCAAACCGGTACATTTTACCCAAAATCGCTCTGCAACCCGTTTTGCCCAACCGGGTCAAGGTTCAAACTGAGCGCAAAACGGCCCGGATCTTGAAGACCCGGGCCGCGATGGTAAATTAAACGTACGTGTTCTTCTCGATCATGACGTCAGCGATCCGCTGGCGGGCGGTGATGGTGTTGATGGGCGAGTTGTTCTTGGTGAACCGCTTGAGCAGGACCAGCAGCGTGCGGCCTTCGTCACCCTCGGCTATCGCCGCGATTGTGTTGCGGGCTTTCATCTCGACCCGCTGAATGGCGTCGTTACAAAACACCGCAGCCATGTCGATCTGGCGCCCGGCAGCTTCCTCGCCGTTCTTTTCGGCAAGCTTCTTCGCACGCAGGATCGCCGTTTCCATTTGGTAGGCATCCATTATGATGTCCGCGCAGTTGATCAGCACCTCCTGATGCTCCGCCAGCGCCGTCGTGTATTTCTGGGCCGCCGTACCCAGCACCATCAGCGCGATCTTCTTCGCATTTTGCGCGAGCTTCGTCTCGCCCGCCAGCAGGCTCGTATCCTCGTCAAACGAAAGCTGCGGGTTGAGGATCTCATCCTGCAACGCCTTCGCCGCCTGGATGATGCCCAGTTTGCCCTTCATCGCCCGCTTCATCAGCTGGCCCGGGATCAGCATTCGATTGATCTCGTTCGTCCCCTCAAATATCCGGTTGATGCGTGCATCGCGATACGCCTTTTCCGCCGGATACTCCTTTGAATATCCATAGCCGCCGTAGATCTGCACCATCTCATCGACCACATAATCAAGCGATTCGCTGCACGCCACTTTGTTGATCGACGACTCAACAGCGTACTCCTCGATCGACTGCAGTTTCGTGTCGTTATCCGCACCATCGCCGATCAGCGCGTCGATCAAGCCGACCGTCCGGTACGTGATCGATTCCGCAACCCACGTGCGGACCGCCATCTCAGCCAGCTTGTGCTTGATCGCCCCAAAGCTGGAGATCGGCCTGTTGAACTGATGCCGCTCATTCGCATAACGTACCGTCTCATGAATCGCAAGCTTTGCCCCTCCCGTCACCGATGCCCCAAGCTTGAAGCGGCCAACGTTTAGCACGTTAAAGGCGATCTTTGCACCGTCGCCAACGTTGCCGATCAGGTTACCCGCCGGGATTTTCGCATCCGAAAGAATGACCGCCGTCGTCGACGAGGACTTGATGCCGAGTTTGTGCTCCTCCGCCCCCGGGCGGCAGTTCTCAGAACGCGGCACCAGGAAGCACGAGAACTTTGCTTTCTCGCCATCAACCTTCGCAAAGACAAGATACACATCGGCAAAGCCGCCGTTCGTAATCCACATCTTCTCGCCGTTAAGAATGTAGTGCTCGCCGTCGTCTGTCAGCTTCGCCACGCACTTCGCACCCAAAGCATCAGACCCGGAACCCGACTCCGTCAGACAATAAGCCGTAACGACCTCGCCCGAAATGATCTTCGGGATCCACTCTTTCTTCAGCTCGTCAGATCCCCAGTAAAGGATAGGCAGCAGCCCGATGGAAGTCTGCGCGCCATATGTCGAGCCAAAGCCCGAACCGCGGCCGACCATCTCCGCAATTATCGCCCCTGTCGTCTGATCAAGCGCCATTCCGCCATATTCCTCCGGAATATTCGCACCAAGCAGCCCAAGATCGCCTGCCTTCTTTAGCAGATCGCGCGCGACTTCCCACGCATGCCCCTCAAGCGCCGGCATATTCGGGACGACCTCATTGTCGATATACTCGCGACATGTGTCGCCGATCATCCGGTGCTCATCGGTAAAATCCTCAGGCGTGAACGTTTCCTCAGCCGTTTGATCCGCGATCAAAAACTCTCCGCCCTTCAAATATTCCTTTTCCATCTGTGCTTCCATTGGTATCTGACTCCTACGTTAATCGATCCGTTCAAATATTCCCGCTGCGCCCATGCCGCCGCCGACGCACATTGTGACCAT
>JACDAK010000363.1 GCA_013695495.1 Blastocatellia bacterium
ACGGCCGGCAGCGCCGAATCCTCAAATGCCCGCCCTACCTTATAGATCCCAACAAATGCCGCCGCCACGACCAAAGCCGTGATCAGATCCCCATTCGCCAGAGGCATATTGAATGATTCCGGTGACAATCTAGCCACTGCGTCCGACCAATCAACTGAAAGGCTCGTAACTGCCAACACCATCATCGGCAACGAATACAACTCAAAAAGCGGTATCGCGCTACGCCGCCCCATCCAGAACAAGAACAGCGCCTCCGCCGCCCAGATCATCGTCAACACGTTTCCGTCAAACTGCACCGGCACCGCGATCGAAGCAAACGTAAGGATCAAGATCGTCAGAACTTTAACAACATCTATCGCATCACGTCGAACCCGACTAACAGCCCCCGCGATAATCAAATGCAATCCGGCATGCGCCGCCGTAAACAATCCCAAATAGTTCTGTAAAACCGGCTGTCCGTCCACTATCGCATAACCAAATCCATAGAAAAGAAACGAACTCGTCAGAATGATCCCCGCGTTTTCGATCGCAGATGATCGCTTGTAGATCAACCGGTCCGCTAGCGCAATCCCGTAGAACATCACGAAATAGGCAGCCGCAAACGCCACCGCGACCGGCAGGTTTCTCGCTTCTTCATAAAATCGCGAAAACCACACCCCATACGTAAACCACGTCGCAACGAACGCAACATAGACCAATATTCGCCCGAACCACCGAACCGAAACCGCAAGGAACACCGCACTAAATGCCGAAAGATAGGCGAAAAATACCCACGGGTCAGTCAGCGCAGCCGTCACATTATTCCCGATAGCATACGCAAAACCATAAAAAATAAGCGCCGTACCCACCGCCCCGGCCAAGTCCTCATCCTCGATCGAATCACCACTGGCCGACACATGCACAAGCTTCGTCGCAAAAAATACCACCGTAAAGATTCCTAGAAAAGTGAGTGCAAGATAAAGATGTTCGCCTGAGTACTTCGAAACGAACCAACCGAAAAAGATCAGCCAAGTAAAGCCCGACGCTGTATAAAACACCGGCGTCCAATCCTTCTTAAACGCGATCGCCAGTATTCCGGAATTAACCACAGCCATGTACGAAAACAGCATCAGGTAGTTGCCCGAATCGCTGCTCAGCAAGAACGGCACCGCATACGCTCCCACCAGTCCGATATGCGCTATCACCTGCCGGCCATAAAACACCGCCGCCGCCACCGTAAACACCGTGAACATCCCCATCAACGCGAACGCACTCGATTGCGGGATAAGCCCATACAGCGAGAACGCGAAATACGTGACGAAATACATTATCGCCATCCCGCCGCTAATGAGCGCCGCGCTAAAATTGTGATATTTAGGCTTCAGCTTGATCGCCAACCCAATAAGCCCAAACCCAAAAACATAACCAACGATGATCCGAGCGAGCGGGCTTATCAGCTCGTTATCGATCGAATACTTCACCCCGATCCCGACACCGATTATCAAAATAATGATCCCGATCTTACTGATCAGGTTCTCGCCGATGAACTTCTCGAGATCTGCCCGAGCATTGGCTGTGTAATCCGCAACACGGCTCTCAAACGCACTTTTCTCAGACTCGCCCGCCGCGGCGTACGAATATCCGAACGTAGGCTCCGGCGTGTGCCTGGTGCCGATGCCGCCAGCCTCCGCCCTCTCCCGCGCCGGCGGGACAGGCACCGGCGCTGGTAGGGGACCCGCTAGCTTTTCTGCAGGCGCCTCATCCCCCACCATCGAATCCGACGCATCCGTCACCGGAGGCGACGCACCCCGCAATCGGCTTATTTCCCTTCGAATAGCCGTGATCTCTTGCTGAAAATCGACCTGCGTACGCACCAGCAGATCGACACGCATCTCAAGCTGAGTGATCTTGTCTTCGTTATCAGACATATGTTTTATCTTTAAGGCGTGAGTGAATCGACGGTTTGCCAAAAATACCCGCTGATTGTAGCTTAATTATTCAGCAAAACATAGAAGTTCATCGAAACGTCATGGCACGAATCATCAAAGCACCGACCGGCACCGAACTATCCTGCAAGAACTGGCTGATCGAGGCAGCCTATCGAATGATCCAGAACAACCTCGACCCTGACGTGGCGTTCGACCCCGACAACCTCATAGTTTACGGCGGCCGCGGCCGCGCGGCGCGCAATTGGGAATGCTTCGATGCGATCCTAGAAAGCCTGCGGAATCTGGAAGAGGACGAGACCTTGATGGTGCAGTCCGGCAAGCCCGTCGGCATTTTCAAGAGCCACCCCGACGCACCTCGCGTTCTACTCGCAAATTCCAACATCGTCCCGCATTGGGCGACGCAGGAACAATTCGACGAATTCGAGCGCGACGGTCTGATGATGTACGGTCAGATGACCGCCGGTTCGTGGATATACATCGGCACGCAGGGCATCCTCCAAGGCACTTACGAAACCTTCGGCTCGCTCGCCCGCCAACACGGTTGGGGCGACCTAAGCGGGAAGATCGTCCTCACCGCCGGGCTCGGTGAAATGGGCGGAGCGCAAGCGCAAGCGATCACATTCAACGGCGGCGTCGGCATCCTTGTCGAGGTCGACCCCTGGCGCATCGAACGCCGTATTCAGCTCAAGCAACTGGACGCCTCCACCGACAACATCGACGAAGCCATCGAAATCGCGCGGTCCGCCGCGGATACCAAAGAGGCCCGCTCCATCGGCCTCCTCGGCAACGCCGCCGAGGTTCTCTGGCAGCTCCTCGAACGGGGCGTTATCCCCGACGTTGTCACCGACCAAACCTCCGCGCACGACGTCCTCTACGGCTACATTCCCACAGGTTACAGCGTTCAGGCGGCAGAGAAGTTTCGCAAAGACGATCAGAAATCTTACGAACAGGCCGCAATGGACTCGATGGCGCGCCACGTCGAAGCGATGCTCGAATTCCAGCGCCGCGGCGCCATCGTATTCGACTATGGAAACAATCTCCGCCAGCGTGCCAAGGACAACGGAATCGCCGACGCGTTCGATTACCCCGGCTTCGTCCCGGCTTACATTCGCCCGCTCTTCTGCGAAGGCAAAGGCCCCTTCCGCTGGGTCGCTCTTTCCGGCGACAAAGAAGACATCTACAAAACCGACGACGCGATAATGAACCTCTTCGCCGAAGACGACCACCTCGCCCGCTGGCTCACCATGGCTCAGGAACAGGTGGCGTTTCAGGGACTCCCTGCGCGCATCTGCTGGCTCGGCTACGGCGCCCGCGCCAAGGCGGGCCTGAAACTCAACGAAATGGTCGCCTCAGGTGAGCTAAAAGCACCGATCGTCATCGGCCGCGATCACCTCGACTGCGGCAGCGTCGCCTCGCCTAACCGCGAGACCGAAGC
>JACDAK010000075.1 GCA_013695495.1 Blastocatellia bacterium
TCGCTCAACTGGCTCACATTCGCGCTTTCGCCGATCGCCCTTCTCAGCGTACTTGGCTATTCATACGCCAAGCGTTTTACCGCATTCGCCCACATTGCGCTTGGCTGGGCACTCGCGATCTCGCCTACCGCCGCATGGATCGCCGTCCGCGGGACCATCGATTCCGAAGTGCCGCTGCTGCTGTCTCTGTTCGTGTTGATGTGGACCTCCGGTTTCGACGTGCTCTACGCATGTCAGGATTACGATTTCGACAAAAAGGCCGGCCTTCGCTCGATCCCCGCGCGATTCGGCATCGCTCGCTCGCTATGGATCGCACGCCTATTTCACGCTCAGGCATTCGTTGTTCTCCTGATACTGCTGCTCGCAACCGGCCTGGGCTGGATCGCATTCGTCGGCGTCGCCCTCGTCGGAGCGCTGCTCGTCTATCAGCACACGCTCGTGAAACCCAACGACCTCACACGCATGAACGCCGCGTTCTTCACCGCCAACGCATTCGTCAGCGTCATTCTGCTCGTCAGCTTCGGTATCTCGGTAGTTATGCAGGCATGACCGTCAATCGCTTTCGACCGATAATTCCCCGACATACTGCGTCATCCGGTTGGCGATAGTATTCGCGCGAAACTTGATGAACTCCGCATTCGCGCCCGCAAAGTTCTCATCCACCACACCTCGAAATATCCTCAGCCACCGCTGAAAGTGCTCCGGCACAAGCTCCTCCTTTCGGTGCAATTCTCCATGCACCATCAACGGATTTCTTCCGTGCCGAGCATAATCACCCGTGCGAAAAAGCATCGTTTCCCAAAAATCCCCAATGATCGGCAGGTGGTGTTCAAGGTCCAGCTTCGCGACATCCGTAAAGATATATCCAATGACGTCATCCGTGATCGCCACCGAATAAAACTCACGCATCAGATGATCAATGTCTGCCCTGTTCTCAATATCGTGTTTCATTTAAAGTTTAGATGCTCGCGGGCAAGAGCGGCCCCGAGGACGAGAAGGGCAAGGAGTTTCACCGCCTCGAGAACGATGTAGATGATATGTGCCGACGAGCCCGGCTCAGCCGTCCCGGCGATCACCTGTTCCGCCCGGACGTCTAAGATCGGCAGCAGCCAGATCGTTTGCAGAAGCAAGATGAACAGCACGATCGCGGCCGTCACCACAGCCGGTTTCCCTTTCGGGCGAACGAACCAGAACGTCACGATCAGCGAAAGCGCCAGCACGATCTCGATCTTGTTCAACGCATAAAAGACCAATCGCCCTATGCCCAGCCCAAGCGGCAACGTGATCCCGGGAGCCTGGAACTTTAACGGCGCTTCAAGAAACGAAAGCCCGGCAACCAGCCCGAACCACACGAACGGGATCGCGATTTGTAAAACCTTCGTCGTCATCAATCAGCTCGATTTGAATTTCGTCACCAACAGCTGCAGTCCGCCAACCGCCTCCGCCTCGTGCTCAATCTCCGGCCCAAGCGTGATCAGCGTGCCCTGAGTCATCTGCTGCGAATCCTCGAGATCGGCCCCGGCTCGAAAAACCCCCTCCCCCGCAAGACATAGAACCGTTATATGCTCCGCAGCCTTATGCTTCGTCAGCGTCGCCCCGGCTCGCATACGGATATGCAGCAGAGTTCGAAACGGCCCGTCAAAGAGCTTCTCAACCTGCAGATCGCCGTCTGCTGATAGCGCACCGTCAAATTTCAGCTCGCTAATGTGTTCAATATATTTCATTCTCAACTACCCTTTATACTGCGGCCGCGCGCAATTCGCCCCCAAAACCCAACTACGGCCTGAGGGTATCACGCACAATGTTCGAAGCCTATCGGGATTCGGCGAACCGTTTGAACGCCTGCAGGTATTTCAGCGATTGCTTCTTGAACGCACCCGGCACCACGAGTGCGACGATCTTCATGAACCCCTTAAACTGAAATTCATTCTTCGACGTATAAAGCGTGCGGTCCGGCCCCAGTGGTTCAAATTTGTTTTGCACGATATTTGTTACGCCGTCCGCCTCATACGTCCCCGCAAACTCCCGCGGCAGGTCTTTCGCCGTGATCGTTTCGACCATCTCGATATCCCGCTTCCCCATCTTGAACCGCAGCCGCGACTTCGCCCCGACCTCTCCGGGCTCCCCGCTCAAATGCTCAAAACTCTCCAACCCCTCCATCCACTTAAACATATTGTCCGAACTATCAAACAACGCGATCACCTCATCGATCGGCTTGTCTATCTCGATGGCTACATCGAATTTCATTCAATTGTCCTCACTTCTCTGCCCCCAAAATGAAACGGCTTTCGCCGTCCTGGCGAATCCAGTTAACAGATGTCGAATGGTATTCGCGACGGCGGGTTTCTGTCAAACAGAATACTTCAGTCGAATTTGTTAGAATTATCTTTGATCCACTTCGAGCATTCTATGTATGAAGATCCCGACCCTCAAAGGAATTATTAAGCGACGGATACTCATCAATTTCCGCGCCGAGCCGGATTCGGTTCAGCGGTTATTGCCCCAGGGGTTTCGACCGAAACTGCATCGCGGAAAAGCGGTCGCGGGTATCTGCCTCATACGCCTTGAGCATATCAGGCCTAAGATGGCGCCCGAATTCCTCGGGATCAACAGCGAAAATGCTGCTCATCGCATCGCGGTTGAATGGGACGAGAATGGCGAAACGCGAGAAGGCGTTTTCATCCCGCGTCGCGACACTGATTCGGCGATGAATTCCCTCGTCGGCGGCACGCTGTTTCCGGGCGAACACAACCGGGCGAAATTCGCCGTGACTGAGACGGCTGAGGGACTCGATTTCGCTATGGAATCGCGGGACGAAAAAGTTCGCCTCGAGCTGAAGGCCACGTTTGCGGACGAACTGCCGAAAGGATCGATTTTTGAAAATTTGGACGATTCGTCCTTATTCTTTAAAGGTGGTGCGCTGGGGTACTCGGTAACGCACGGCGAGAAACATCTGGACGGCATTACACTGCAAATCAACGAATGGAACGTGCAGCCGCTCGATGTCGAAAGCGTCGCCTCCAGTTTCTATTCCGATATGGAATTGTTTCCCAAAGGAACTATCGAATTCGACCACGCACTGATAATGCAAAACGTCGACCACGAATGGCACGCCGCCGCGGATTATCCGTTGAGTTCATAACATTATGCTTTTCTCTTTTGATTCAAAGTTACGCGACATCGCATTCAAAGTAGAAGACGGCGAGCGCCTAACATTCGAAGATGGCCTTGCGTTGTATAACACGACGGACCTCAACGCCCTCGGCAAACTTGCGGACACAGTTCGCCGCCGTAAACACGGGCTGACTACCTATTACAACGTCAACCGCCACTTCAACCACACGAACATCTGCGTGGCCGACTGTAAGTTCTGCGGATTCTATCGCCGTGCCCGGCAAGAAGACGCCTACACGCATTCGATCGAGGAAGGCATCGAGATCGCACGTTCTGCCGTTGCCGAAGGAGCTACCGAACTCCACATTGTCGGCGGCCTCAACAGCAAATTGCCGTTCGAGTACTACACCGATCTTTTCTCGTCGCTCAAGCGAGAATTTCCCAAACTGCACCTCAAAGCCCTGACCATGGTCGAACTCGATTTCTTCGCCCGCTTCTACAAGATGTCCGACGAAGATGTTATCGAGAAACTAAAGGCTGCGGGAATGGACTCCTGCCCCGGCGGCGGTGCCGAGATCTTCGCCGAACCCACACGCTCGCGCATCTGCGATCACAAATGCGACGGCGACCGTTGGCTCGAACTCGCCGGCAAAGTTCACAACACTGGCCTCAAGACCAACGCCACGATGCTTTACGGCCACATTGAATCGATCGAGGACCGCATCGACCATTTCGTCCGGCTCCGCGAACAGCAGGACCGCACCGGCGGCTTCCAATGCTTTATCCCGCTTGCCTTCTACCCGCCGGGCACCGCTCTCTCGTCGCTTCCCGGCCCCGACGCCGTCGATAATCTCAAAACCATCGCCGTCTCGCGGCTGATGCTCGACAATTTCGACCACGTCAAAGCCTACTGGGTCATGCTCGGCAAACAGACCGCCCAAACCGCCCTCCACTTCGGCGCCAACGACCTCGACGGCACCATCACCGACGGCGGCGAACTAACCCACGCCTACGCCGCCGAAGGCGAGGTAAAAATGACCAAAGCCGAGATCATCACCATGATCCAAAACGCCGGCTTCGAGGCCGTGGAAAGGGATACGGTGTATAATCGCGTGGAGAAAGTTTCCGTATGAACTTAATTTGGACATCGGTTAGCAAATATGCTAACTTAAACGTGTGTGG
>JACDAK010000091.1 GCA_013695495.1 Blastocatellia bacterium
AGTGAGTGGGGCTCGAAGATCGATCGGCGGACGATATCTTATTTGACGTCGGTAGTCGGGGCCGATCTTCGGCGGCTGAATTCAGAATTGAAAAAGCTTTCGGCGGCGGCGATGCCGGAAGGTGTGATAACGATCGAGTTGATCGATGACCTTGTGTCGCGTTCAAATGAGATCCCGAATTTTGACCTCACGGATCATCTCGTGGCGGGGCGAAAACAGCAGGCGTTGGCCGCGATGAAGAAGATCCTTGACGATGGAGCTGAGCCGCTGGCCCTGCTTGGGCTGGTCGCGTACAACTTTCGGCGACTGCTGGTCGTGAAAGATATGATGGACGCGGGTGCGGAGCGAGCGGCGGTCGCGCGTGCGGCGGGGTTGCGTTACAGCGACCAGGAAGTCTTTTTTGCGGCGGCGCGACGCACCGAGGCTGCAAAGCTGATGCGTGTCGTCGAGAGACTTGCGCAGACGGACCTTGCGATCAAAACCTCGCTTGCCGGGGGCGGAAAACAGGGGTCTCGTCTGCAGATAGAAATGCTCGTGTGTGAACTGGCTTCGGCGTGAGTGAAAAAACGATTGTAGGGGCAGCATCTTTGGCTGCCCGTGAGAATGTCGCCCGGGAAAAGCAGACGGACCGGGCCGAGCCCTGCCCCTACAATTATTTCCCAAGACGGCGGCTTAAAAGGAAGCGGCGGCTTGGGAAATGTGAATATTTCGGCTAAATGGCTTCTACGCCAAGGCCGTTGTTGAAGTAGTGATAAAGGCCGTTGAAGTCGAGCAGCGCTCGGTTTAGGATCAACGGCAAGTTCGGAATATCTTCGGTATTTACGATCAGGTTAAGGTTGCGGAGAAACGCATCGTGAGCGTTCATAGTCGATCCGCCGTTTTCGAGTGAGACCAAGAAAAGGCGGCGGCGCTCGCTGGAATACATCGCGTTCGCCTTTTGTTGAAGCACTGCCGCACCACCCATCTCGGCGGCAAAATCAGGTGAAAATACCACGAGTTCGGTTTTTCCTTCGCGGAGACGTTCGTTGGCCTGTGCGGGCGATTGTGCGATGTAAACCTTGTAGCCGGCTTCAGCGAGAGACTTGGCGACTATATCTTTCTTCTCACCGAGGCAGAGCAGAACGCGGCGCGGCCGCTCGGCTTTGTCATCCACTTCGTGAAGCGAACCGCCTCCGGATTGAAGAGCGGAGAGCAGCGCTTTTAGCGCGCTGTTGATCTGCACTTCAGATGAGCGGGCAGCAAAGCTGCTGCCGCCATTGGCTGCGGGCGCGGGGGTGTTCTCTGCGAGTTGCTGCACGGCTGTAGAGCCGCCACTGCCGTCGCGGTTAGCACGCAGCATATTGCGGCAGCGCGGGCACCGGACGGTGAAGTTGCCGCTCGGGATCTTTTCTTCGTCGAGCTGCAGCGAAACTGAACAATTGTCACAACGGATGATCATATCTTTGAGTTGATCGGGCTATTCCATCAGGTCTAAATCGGAGCTGACAGGAGCGGGCGGAGGGGTGCGTGGTGCGATAGGTTCGACGGCAGGACGCGCGTTCGAATCGCGGTTGAGGTAATCTTCGGTCGACGAGAGGCCTTTGAGCTGGAGCAGCAAATTGTTTTGATTTGTTGCGTACGACAGGCCGTCTTCAAGCGTGATGACCTTGTCTTCGATCATCTTGCGGATGACGGAGTCGAAATCCTGCATACCGTCCATTTCGCCGTCGCGGATAGCGTCGAGCAATGTCTTGCCGTCGCTTTCACCGTTCTCGATATATTCGCGCGTTCGCGGATTTGAACGCATGATCTCGACGGCGGCGACGCGGCCCTTGCCGTCGCCTCGGGGGATAAGCCGCTGCGAAACGATGTAGCGGAAAGTTTGTGCGAGGCGGGTGCGGATTATGCGTTCTTCGTTCTTGGGGTAGAGGCCGATGATGCGGTCGATCGTTTTGGACGAATCGATCGTGTGAAGTGTTGAAAGGACGAGGTGGCCCGTTTCGGCGGCTTCGAGTGCTATTTCGGCGGTTTCGAGGTCACGCATTTCGCCGACCAGGATCACCTTGGGTGCCTGGCGGAGTGCGGCTCGAAGCGCTGATGCGAAATCTTTTGTGTCTGCGCCAACTTCGCGTTGGTTGATGGTGCTCTTTTTGTGGTTGTGGAGGAACTCGATGGGGTCTTCGATCGTGACGATGTGATAGCTCTTTGTCTCGTTGATGCGATCGATAATCGCGGCGAGCGTCGAGCTCTTGCCGGAGCCGGTTGGGCCGGTGAGGAGGACGATGCCATTGCGGATATTAGCGATCTCGGTCAAGTGCTCGGGCAAGTTGAGCGATTCGAAACTCGGGATGTTGTGCGGGATGACGCGCATCACGATCGAGTAAGAGCTTCGCTGCTGAAAGATGTTGACGCGGAAGCGGCATTTGCCGGGAAGGGCGTAGCTGAGATCGGCGGTGCGGTTGCGGGCGAGCTGCGCGGCGGCTTCGGCGTTATCGCGGAGGATCGACATGGCGATCATCTCGGTTTGAAATGACGAAAGGGTGCCGATGCCGAGAGGGGTCGCGGTGTAGAGCGTACCGTTGATCTCGACCTGCGGTTTTTGCCCGCACGAAAAGTTCAGATCGCTCACATTGTCGGACATGAGCAGCATCTGCTCTATGATGGGTGCTATATCGAGCAAACTCATTGGATGGAATTACTCCCGAGGGCGAAATTGAGAAGGGCGGGAAAGTTAAGAGCCTTAGACTTTAGAAGGCGGGCCGAATGACCACGCCAAAGATATTATTAACCGAACCGGGGCAAAGATGCAAGCAAATTTTCAACAAATTTAAACATCTACGCGAGTTTTGTTTGTAGCTGCTGCAGATTTGCTCCTATATCGCCCGATTCGCTAGCTAGGGCGGAGATCACGGCTGCCGAGTCGCACCCGGTATCAAGGACGGAGCGAATGTTACTCGCCGTGATGCCGCCGATCGCTACGAGGGGCGTATTTCCGGCAATCGCGCGGGCCTGACGAAGAAGTTCGAGGCCGACTACAGGTTCGGTATCGGACTTGGTGTTTGTGGAGAATATTGGCCCAAATGCGACGTAGTTGACGGGGAGGGTTACGGCAACCTGTAGTTCCTCGAGAGTATGCGTTGAAACCCCGATGGTGGCTTCGGGTCCGAGGATCTCCCTGGCC
>JACDAK010000168.1 GCA_013695495.1 Blastocatellia bacterium
CTCCAGCAGGCTCAGATGGACATGGAACGCACTGGCGCCCAGCTCGAACACGCTTCCCTGGCATCGAAACAAGCGCTCAAAGCACGTGACAACTACGTTCTCAATATGAAGAAGCGTAGCGCCGAAGCGATGCAGCTCATCAGCGCCGCCAAACAGGCTAAGCTGCAAGAGCAGCTCGCGCAAACGATGGACACGTTCAACATCGGCGACGATGCGTCCACCTTTAACGAGATGCGCGAAAAGATCGACCGCCGCGTGGCAGCCGCAGAAGCAAAACTTCAGCTCGGTTCCAGCAACGTCGATACGCAGATGCAGGACATCGAGCGCGAAGCTATGGACATCCAGCTTCAGGACAAGCTGCTTGAATATAAATCGCAGATGGGCCTGCTCGGCAGCGGATCCGATTCCGGGGCTAAACAGATCTCAGCCGGTTCCGACGCGGACTCTGCGCCCGATCACATTGACGTCGGTGATCCCATCGAGACCGAGGCAACCGATGCGAAAAGTTCCACATAGCCGATAGTTTTTTCGAACGCGTGACTCTCTGGCGGCATCTAGTATTTTATGGCAGATCTGGCGAAGTACCAGCAAAACTTAGAGCGTTTTAATACAAGCTACGCCAAAGAAGCGATCAAGGAACCGATCAACTTTTGGGGTCTCGCGGGTTTTGCTGTGGCCGCCGCCTACACCGGCAGCGTCATACCGCTCCTCATCGCCATTGTCGCCGAATTGCTCTACGTCCTCTTCGTTCCCAACATGCCTTGGTACCGCCAACTCGTGCAAAACCGCGAAAGAGAGCGGATGCTCCAGCTCAACAAAGTGACCCGCGAAAAGCTGATCAAAAGCTTCACTCCCCGCGAACGCGAGGCCGTCGAATACCTCCGCTGGATGAAGGAAAAGATCCAGGACAACTACCGTAAATTCACCGGCGCCGCCCAGCTTCCGTCAAACCTCCGAACGCTCGATCAGCGTTGGGAAGATTTCGTCGACCTACTCGACGTCTATCGCCGCCGCAAGCAGCATTTGAAATCGATTAACCGGCAGACCGTCCACAACCAACTCTCACAGGCATACCGTGCCGCCGAAAGCGCCGATGACGACAAAACGCGCCGCATTCAGGAAACGAATGTCGAGATCCTCAAACGCCGTGTCGCGTCTTTCGACGAGATAGAGCGCAGCGTCAAACTGGTCGAAGGCCAGCTCCAATCCATCGAGAACTTCTTCAACTACCTCAACGACGAGATCGTCACGATGTCGACGCCCGAAAAATTCTCGCTTCTCGATTTCGAACAGCTGTCTGATTCCATCGCGATGACCAAACAGATGCTCGACGCCACAGCCGATTCCGTCGGAGCCCTCGATTCCTACAATCGGGAGATGGGCAACTACGAGCTTCTGCCCGAAGGCAACCGCTAACCTTTACCTTTCAAATCCTTCGATCTCCGGAGCATCTCCGCCCACCGGCGTCTCTTCGCGCTCCTGGATCATATGATCCGGCACGGGCGGCGGCACGACCCCGTCCATGTCCGATATCGACAGTGCAAGGTTGTTCGCATTCGTCGCGTACCCCATACCCACGTCCCGCGTGATCTTCCCCGACCTGATCAGCTTCTCAAGCTCCTTATCGAACGTCTGCATGCCCTCGATCTCGCCGTCATTCATCGCGTCCGTTATCGAGCGGCCCTCTTTCTCACCTTTCTCAATGTATTCACGCGTTCGCGAATTCGAAACAAGAAGCTCTATCGCCGCGATACGCCCGCCGCCGACCTTCGGCATCAGCCGCTGCGATATTATCCGCCTGAACGACTGCGAAAGCCGCGTCCTTATCGCCGCCTCTTCGATCTTCGGAAATACACCAATGATCCGGTCTATAGTTTTCGCCGCGTCTATCGTATGCAGCGTCGAAAGCACAAGGTGGCCCGTCTCCGCCGCTTCCATCGCGACCTCGATCGTCTCGCGATCACGCATCTCACCCACCAATATCACCTTTGGCGCCTGTCGCAGTGCCGCACGCAACGCTAACGCAAAATCCGGCGTATCCGAATGCAGTTCCCGCTGATGTATCGTGCTCAGCTTGTGCTCGTGAATAAACTCTATCGGATCCTCGATCGTCACCACGTGATATTTCTTAGTTGTGTTGATCAGATCGATCACCGCCGCCAGCGTCGTCGACTTACCCGAACCAGTTGGCCCCGTCACAAGCACCAGCCCGTTCTTCAACTCCGAGACGTTCCGTACAGCCTTCGGCAGGTCCAGGTCTTCCCAATTCGGCGGCTTTGTCGGGATAACCCGCATCACGATCGCATGCGACCCGCGCTGCTTAAAGATATTCACGCGAAACCGGCACAACCCCGGCACGCTGTACGAAATATCCGACGAACCCTTCTTATCCAGCGTCTCAAGCCCCTGCTCGTTGCCGCGGAGCATTATGTCGGACATCGCCTTAATCTGCGGCGCCTTAAGCATCTCAAGCCCTGGGATCGGAACCCCCTGCAGGTCGCCCGTCAGCTCGACCTGCGGCGGGCGTCCCGGCGAAAAGATCAGGTCACTGACCTTGCTGTCCTCCGCCAGCATTCGCTGCAAGACATTGTGAAATGACTGGACGTTCTGATCGACTGCCGGAGCACCGGCAGCCTCGGGCTGTTGCGCATTTGTAGATGTTGAATCGTGCATTTCCTCTGTTATTAGGTCGTTGGGAATGGGAATTCCGGAAAGTTCCAATGCCGCGGGGTGAGAAGCGGCCTCTAATAGAATACTACGATACAACAATGTTGTGCAATAACTTTAATACCCTTGCCCGCACGTTCGATAACTATTAAAATCTTCTACTTTGGCCCAAGCTTTATTTTCACTCACTTATAAAAACTAGGATAGATACAAATATGAAACGCGTAGGTATTTTGGTCGGCCGCGAGGTCACCTTCCCCGAATCGATAATCAACAGCATCAACGAAAAAGGCGGCGGCGACGTCGTTGCCGAGATGGTAACGGTCGGCGGCATACGCCTTGACGAAGCGAAACGTTACGACGTCATCATCGACCGCATCTCGCACGAGATCCCATACTATCGCGCAATGCTCAAACGCATGGCGCTCGAGGGCACCTTGGTCATCAACAACCCCTTCTGGTGGTCGGCCGATGATAAATTCTTCAATTTCTCGCTCGCTGCAAAGATCGGCGTCGCAATTCCGAAGACCGTGCTCCTCCCGCAGCATAGCTATATCAAGGACATCACGAGCGAGTCGCTCCGCAACCTCGAATTCCCTCTCGACTGGGACGGCATCGTCAACTACGTCGGCTTCCCCGCATTCCTCAAACCATTCGACGGCGGCGGATGGAAGAACGTCTCAAAGATCCACTCGCTCGAGCAGCTTTTCGAGGAGTACAACAAGTCCGGCACGCTCTGCATGACCCTGCAGGAAGGCATCGAATACGACCAGTTCGTCCGCTGCTACTGCGTCGGCCAGGAGAAGGTCCTGATCATGCCCTACGACCCCTCAAAGCCGTACCTTTCCGGCATGCAGTACGTCAACGTCGAAGATTACCTCACGCCCGAACTCCACCAGCGCGTTGAACAAGACGTCATCACCATCTGCAAAGCGCTCGGCTATGACCTCAACACCGTCGAGTTCGCGATCAAAGACGGCATCCCCTACGCCATCGACTTTATGAACCCGGCCCCGGACGCCGAATTGGCCTCCGTCGGCGAATACAACCACCGCTGGATAGTCGACGCCATGACCGACTTTATCCTCAACAAAATAAATACCGGCTGGGAACAACCCAACTACCACTGGACCTCCCTCCTAAACCCCGCCGCCCCCAAAACCAAACCCAAATCCCCCCGGGCCGCAAAAAAATCAGCCGCCAAGCCCAAATCAAAAGCCACTACAAAATAAACCCCGGCACAAAACCGAAAGGGCCCCCACGGGCCCTTAACCATTAAATTGCCGTTGGCTTCAACCAACGGACCCGCCGCACGTTCAAAGTCCCGCCTTTAGGCGGATTCTTATGGGTGGCGTCGCCGGTGCGGGTCCGGATGTCTCGCCGCGCACGCCTAGGCGGGTACTTCGATAAACCTTGACGGATTCTACAGAGTTCGCGTAATGTGAGTACAATTCTTTTTCCGATCCAATCCTTGTGATCGCTGCCCGATCTTAGCGGAAGACGCCTTTCGCACCCGAGATCATCGTTGTTGACCTTATTTCCGGAGACTGACTTGAAATGACAATTCCCCCATCTGCACGCGCGTCTTTTGCATTCCGTTACCGCATCTTTGCCGTTATTGCCATCACATCGCTGCTTCTG
>JACDAK010000182.1 GCA_013695495.1 Blastocatellia bacterium
GGCCAGGATAAAGCCGTCCAGGAACCTGCGGTCAAACTTCCCTTTCCCGAATCCTTCCAGACCGTCGTCGTCCGGACCGACAACTGGACCGCAACCACCGGAGAAGCACAGCTTTTCGAACGCGAAACGCGTTCCGCCAAATGGAAGAAGGTAGGTAAGCCCTTCGCTGTCGTCGTTGGCCGCAGCGGACTGGCATGGGGCGTGGAATCTGCACCCGAAAAGGCCACCGCATTCAAGAAAGAAGGCGACGGCAACGCACCCGCGGGAATGTTTCCGCTCACCTTTGCCTTCGGCAGTTCGATGAAGCCCGAACAGCTGGAGTATCCTTATACAAAGCTCGAAGCCAACACAGAATGCGTTGATGACGCCGCCTCAGGCCACTACAACAAGATCGTCGATCGAATGAAGGTCGGCAGCGTCAACTGGAAGTCATCCGAGAAAATGCTGGCGGTGGGCGAAGAGTACAGCCTCGGCGTCTTCGTCGCCTATAACACCTATCCCGTCAGACGCGGCGACGGCTCCTGCATCTTTCTCCACGTTTGGAAAGACGCCGCAACGCCCACCAGCGGCTGCACCGCAATGGAACGCCGCGACATCGAACGCGTCGTAACGTGGCTCGATTCGGCACGCAACCCTTATTTAGTTCAGCTGCCCAAAGACGAATACAAACGCTACCGCAAAGCATGGAACCTGCCGAAGTTCTAGTCACCCTCGCCGAACTCCCCATCGGCGGCCGCGTACTTGTAAGAAGCCGGACTGACTGGCGGTTTGCCGCGGTCAGCCGGCGCGATGAAATGCTCGTGACGCTAACCGTTGCGTCCGCAAAGGGCCGCACCTATAGATTGAAGCGGCCCGTCGACGCGCAGATGCGATACGACGGCTCCATTCCCTACATCGTGTGCGAATCGCCCGACACCTGGAAAACCAATCTTCTTATAATCGACCAGCGGTGGTAGCCGGAGAATTCGCCGACACTCATGAGCAACATCCGCCCTGCACATTTCACTCTCTCGGAATTCGCAAGCCAGTTTAGATATCATCAAAACATCCTCTCCGATACGGCTCGCACCGAAGCCATCAGCGAAGCGCTCAAAAAACATGTACAGGCCGGCACGACGGTCCTCGACCTAGGCGCGGGAACGGGAATCTGGTCTGTGTTTGCCGCCAAACTCGGTGCCGAGGTTGTCGCAGTGGAGAGTGAGGCGTCGCTGATCCCCGTGATGAAGGAAACGGTTCGCGAGAATGGTGCTGCCGACCGAGTTGAAGTTATTCATGCCGACGCAAATGATCTAGCGCTCGATCGCCGCTTCGACGTTGTCCTGGCGGAGGTTTTCGGCAGTAGCTCGTTTGCCCCCGAAACGATCGAAACCATCATAAAAGCTCGCCGCCGGTATCTCGCGCAGAGTGGGGTCTTAGTTCCTTCGGTGCTCTCGATGAAGGCCGTGCTTGTCCGAATGGATGACAAGATCGGGGCCTCGTTCAGCCATCTCGGGATCAACACGTCGTTCATCACGAGCCTCGGTGAGAATTTCGTTAATTATCCGTCGGTCGACGTTCGTAGAAACCTTGACCAATTATCTGCTCCCGTTACACTTGCTGAAATCGATCTGCAAACGGCAGAATCTGCTCCCCACTTCCGATTCGAAACCGTGTTCAGATCATCTGAGCTCTCATGGGGAAACGCCGTCGCCGTTTACTCATCGGCTTCGTATGAGGATATCACGCTGGATAACTTTTACGGGACGAGTTGGGGAATTGAGCTTTACCCATTCGCGGCAAGTGAAGAAGCCACCGAGCTTGTTTTCGCACTCTATCGTGAGAACGGACAGCAGTTCTGGAAGGTGGGCGCAAACGATCGCGAGCCCAAAACCTACTCAGGGATCTTCGCAGCTATGATGCTTGAACGGAAGGGCTCGAACTTCGACGTTACCTAGCCGTTGATTTCGATCGTGATCTCGTCATCAGGAAGCGCCGTGCACAACATTCCAACACAAGACGGACATACACTGCCAATTGAGTTGCAGGCCGTGTCGTTGCCGCACTGTTTTCCGCAAATGCTCTGAGTCTGAGCAGCCGTAGGCGCAGCCATGCTCAAGATGACCGGCAATGCCGCCGCTGACCCAAGGCCGATCCGTTTTATCGCCTCACGACGGGAAATTCCATTCAAAACCTTTCCCGAGGGAAGATCGTTCGTTAGTAGATGATTCGATCGCAATTCGTTCAAGGCGAGCCAAACCACATCTTGATCACCTATCAACTGAGCTATGTCCTCCGCAGATCGAGTTCCGTCGCAATACCCCCAGACCTCACGGCTGGTGCTATTCAGACAAAACGCCTTGTTGTGCACAAGATCATAAAGAAGCAGCTCGTCCTCTAATTCCTGAATGACGAGCTCCACATTGCGGGCGGCAGGGATGTAGTCACCAAAGAGTTCATTTCTCATAAAAAGCCGTTCGGCAATGCGAGCAAGAGTTTAGAATCACTCATGCGTCGCGCAACTCCAATGTCACAAATCTGCAAATGGCGTACGAACCGCAGGATTCTGGGTACCTTCATGTTAGCGGCAACGATCTTTCGCTGTCAATCTTTTTACGTCGTTTTCGGCTATACAAAGCGGGCTCGTTTGTTAAAGTATACGTTTACCCGTAACCCATCGATCGTCGCTATGAGAGCCGTTAAGTCACAAGTTGAAGAGATCAAGGTAAAACGCGCACGCGTCCACAACCTAAAGGACGTGTCCGTCTCGCTTCCACACAACAAACTAACGGTCATCACCGGCGTCTCCGGTTCCGGCAAATCGAGCCTCGCCTTCGACACTATCTATGCCGAAGGCCAGCGCCGCTTTGTTGAGTCGCTCTCCGCCTACGCCCGCCAGTTCCTCGAGCGGATGGACAAGCCCGACGTGGACGAGATCACCGGCATCGCACCGGCTATCGCCATCCGACAAAAGAACACGACCAAAAACCCACGCTCCACCGTGGCGACCCAGACCGAGATACACGACTACCTCCGTCTGCTCTTCGCCCGCGCCGGCCAGACCTTTTGCCACGTCTGCGGCAACGAAGTAAAAAAAGACTCTCCCGAATCAGCCGCCGATGACACTCTTGCCCGGCTCGAATCCGGCACCCGTTTCTACGTCCTCTTCCCTCTCGACGGCGACGCAGCCACGCCCGCCAAAAAGAAGACGGCAAAATCCGCAGCCGCCGCCGAGCAAGAGCTTAGCGTGCAGGCTTTCCTGATCTCTTTGCTTCAGCAAGGATTCTCGCGCCTCTTCCGCAACGGCGAGGTCATCGAACTCACACAGCCCGATGACTACGCGCACGACGACTTCCTTAACACCTTCGTGCTCATCGACCGCCTCAAAGCCGATATCGAAATACGCCAGCGGCTAGTAGATTCCCTTGAAACATGTTTCCGCGATGCCCATTCCGCCGTGATCGAAACCACCGACGGCCAACGGCTCCGGTTCTCAGACCGCTTCATCTGCAAAAACGACGGCACCGTTTACGAAGAGCCTGAACCGCAGCTGTTCAGCTACAACTCGCCCTTCGGAGCATGCCCCACGTGCCAGGGTTTCGGTAACACCATCGGCGTCGACTACGGCTTGGTCATCCCAAATGCTTTGAAGTCGATCCACGAAGGCGCGATCGAGCCGTTCACCCGCCCCCAGCACGAATGGGCGCAGAAGGAGCTGCTTAAATACGCCGCATCCGCCGGCATCGATACAAAGACCCCCTACGCCGACCTCCACGATTATCAGCAGAATGCCATCATCTCCGGCGACGAAGGCTGGCGCGGTATCAAGGGTTTCTTCGAGTGGCTCGAGACTAAGAAATACAAGCTCCACGTCCGCGTCTTCCTATCAAAGTACCGCGGCTACACGAAGTGCCCGGACTGCGGCGGCCAACGCCTTCGCCAAGAGGCTCGAGACGTTAAGATCGGCGGCCGATCGCTGCCGGAACTGCTCGACCTTTCAATAACGAACGCCTATGCCTTCTTTAATCAGCTCGAACTCGACCCGGAACGCGCCAAGATCGCCGAAAAACTATTGCTCGAGGTTCGCCGCAGGCTTGGGTTTCTCGTCGAAGTCGGTCTCGAATACCTAACGCTCAGCCGGCTTGCCGCAACCCTTTCGGGCGGCGAGGCTCAACGCATTCAGCTGGCGACCAACCTCGGTTCGCTGCTTGTCGGCACGCTCTACGTGCTCGACGAGCCTAGCATCGGACTCCACCCGCGCGACAACTCGCGCCTCATCCGCATCCTCGAAAATCTGCGCGACATCGGCAACACTCTTCTCGTCGTAGAGCACGACGAAGAAATGATGCGCTCGGCAGATCACATGGTCGACATCGGGCCCTTTGCCGGAGAGTTCGGCGGCACCGTTGTCTTCGAAGGGACATTCGACGAGCTTCTTAAATGCGAAACGTCGCTGACCGGGAAATATCTGCGCGGCGAGGCCGAGATCAAAGTGCCCGCCAGGCGGCGCAAAACGGGTAAAGAGTTCATCAAGGTCACCTCCGCACGCGAGCACAACCTCAAGAACGTAGATGTCGAGTTCCCGCTGGGAGTCTTCACATGTGTGACCGGCGTGTCAGGATCCGGCAAATCCACCCT
>JACDAK010000263.1 GCA_013695495.1 Blastocatellia bacterium
CCATGGCCGATCGAAACAGACTCCGGTGGAGGACACGTGTCCGGATCCATCTCCACGCGATCCGGCGTCGGACGATTATTCATCATCTCGACTTCGGTCAATACGCTCGTGTCCTTGTAACTCTTATCGCCATAGATCGGCAAAGGGATGCTCTTCTGGCTCTGATCGCCGCCGCCTGCGACCTCGGTTGCCGGATAGCCGCATAAAGTAACCATGTGCCTTTTATCTATTTCCTCTGCCGTCCGCCCATAACCACCCTCGGCGACAGTTTTCGTGAACAGCTCTTTGAACCGATCATCAAGGCTCGAAAGCTCGATGCGGTCCTGCGGGCGCTTCGGCCCCGCTACAGACGGCGTCACGCTAGCCAGATCAAGTTCAATCACAGTCGAATAATCAATGTCGCCCTTCTGCGGCACTCCGAAAAGTCCCTGCGCCGTGTAATAGTTACTGATTGTCTCAATGTGCTCGTTTGTTCGCCCTGTCGCCGCAAAATAATCCAGCGTTTTCTGATCAACCGGGAAAAAGCCCATCGTCGCGCCATACTCCGGCGCCATGTTTGCGATCGTCGCGCGATCCGTAGCGGTTAATGCGGCTGTACCACTACCGAAGAACTCAACGAACTTACCAACAACATTTGCCTTTCGAAGCATTTCCGTTATGCGAAGGACCAGATCCGTAGCAGTCGTCCCCTGCGGCAACTCGCCTTCAAGATTTACCCCTACAACATCCGGCGTAAGAAAATACACAGGCTGGCCGAGCATCCCGGCCTCCGCCTCAATGCCTCCAACACCCCACCCGACTATACCGAGCCCATTGATCATCGTCGTGTGCGAATCTGTCCCGACCAGCGTATCCGGAAAGAAAACGCCGTCCCGTTCGAATACGCCCTTGGCTAGATACTCAAGATTCACTTGATGCACAATGCCGATTCCGGGAGGCACGACGCTGAAACCATTGAACGCCTTCGTCCCCCACTTCAAAAACCTGTAACGCTGCTCATTGCGGCGAAACTCCATCTCGATGTTTCGTTCATACGCGGCGTGGCTCCCGGCAAAATCTACCTGCACCGAGTGATCGATAACAAGGTCCACGGGCACAAGCGGTTCTATCATGCTCACGTCTTTACCCATCTTTGCTACGGCAGAGCGCATCGCGGCAAGGTCCACTAAGAGCGGAACGCCTGTGAAATCCTGCAGAATCACCCGTGCAACGACAAACGGGATCTCCGCAGTCCTTTCCGAAACTGCCTGCCACGACGCAAGCTCGCGGATGTTCGTTTCGCTCACGCGGCGGCCGTCATCAAAACTTCGCAGCACCGATTCGAGCACAATGCGGATCGATACCGGGAGCCTCGACACCTTTCCAAGGCCGGCCGCCTCAAGCTGCGGCAGAGAATAATAGAATGCTTCTTTACCGTCACCGGTCTTGAACGTTTGGCGGGTGTTAAATAGATCGTGTGTCATATATTTGCGGAGCTAGAAGAGGATGACGAACTAGCCCTAACCGGTTAGTTTAGCACATGGGGCAATGTGAGACTTAGCGGAAATCGGTGCAACGTCTACTCCGATCCGCTTTTTCTGCTCTTATATGTTTTTACATCGGAAAGCCAGTTGAGCCAGCGGTACTTCAAAGCTTTCGGCGCGACAAATTCCGAAATCCCCGTGGTTCGACGCGGAGTGCCGTCGCGAAGCGTCAGCGTGAATTCGCTAAGAAACCGGAGAAAATAGAAGCTCGAGTGGATGATCTTGATCGGCTTTACCCGCAGCCTAATATTATCCTCCGAGATCAGACGCAACCGCGTCGGGTAACGAATGCCGAATTTATCCCTGATATAGTTTTGCTCTTCATACTCGACACTTCGCTCGCGAAGTTCCCCATTCTTAACGACGATCAGTCTCGTTTCCGGTTTGGACTCTCCCAGTTCACGGTAGCGGTGAAAGACAGCAGTCGAATCCGCGTAATGAACCCGTCCCCAGTGCCAATCATGCACTGTCTTCGCCAACCAACGGTCATCGACCTTGTGGTCATGATAACCGGTGCCGCGAAAATGGTGCACGTTCGTGACACCGCCGCGGCGTCCGGTGACCGTTATGCGGCCCGTTACGTCCGAACGCGGTGCGACCATGTTCCACCTGTGGCCGTGGTCGGGTGTTACGTCGTCGCCCGCCCGCAGCCCCGCTTCGATCGAAAGCCACTCAAAATGCGCTTCAAGCTTGCGTCCGCCTGACAGTTCCAGATTCACGGAAATAAAGTAACCCGAACCATACTCCGCCTTCTGGAATGTGAACGAGTTCCCTGCGATGCGGCAGCCCGGCGATCCTTCTTCGGCGGAGAACTGATCTTCGCTAAACTCGTTCAGACATCTGTACTTCGGTTGGCCGTTCTCAAAATACGTGAACGATACTGCGGGATAGCGTTCGGTTGAAGTCGCGCCGATGTCTGCCCGGTTATAACGCGGCGAGAAGATAAAGTTGTCGAGGAACACGATGACCAGAGCTTCCTTGCCGTTATCGGAAAGCGCGTCGAAGTACCACCATTCGTACGCCTTCGGGTCCTTGTTCGAATGCCACACCTCGGATTCTACGCTCGAAAGGAACGAAAACTTGTTTTCGATAGTCTTATCCATTAGATCGCTCATAGGTTAGCGGTCGGGGAATCTGTGCGGGCTGCGAAAATTATGGCAAACTTTTGCGATTCGTGCGAATCTGTACGGTGTTCGGCTCTTCCCGTAAGTAAACTAGGAGAAGAAATATGAACCATTTATCCAGGCTGGCACTTGTCGGCATTGTTGTCACCGTTGCCATCTTTGCCGCCGCTTGCCCAAAACGTGTCAGCATCGCCGAGATCGAACGCGACCCGTCGCGTTTCCGTGACCGAGACGTAGCCATCGCCGGCGTCGTCCAGGACAGCTACGGCATCAACATTCCGGGCACACCCCTGCGCGGCGGAGCTTATAAGATATCCGACGGAACCGGCTCTATCTGGGTCTTGACCGAAGACGCAGTTCCCGGGCGAAATGCAGAAGTAGGCGTAAGAGGCCGCGTCGGCACCGGCATCAACTTCGGCGGGCGCAACTACGGCCTCGGCATGTACGAAAAAGACCGCCGCTTCCGCCGCCGTTAATCACGCCTGTTGCCCGCTCGCGGCTCCCCCGTTTGATCGGCGGTGAGGCTATGTCTCACCGCCATCCGTTCACATAATGGAGGCGTCGCCTCCGCATTAGTCGTCACGCGCCAAAACAGCGACCGGCAAGGGTGCGCGTTCATCGCTTTTCAGTCGTAACCTATCCGCCATCACTCTCCATCCTTCCCGTCCAACACCTCTCGAACCTTTGCCGCCATCGCCGTGGGGGAGAACGGCTTTTGCAGAAAGCTTGCTCCTTCCGTCAGAACATTGCGTCGGATCACGGCGTTGTCTGTGTAGCCGGACATATACAGGACCTTGATCTCCGGAAATTCGGCCGCCATTGATTCGACCAATCGCTCGCCGCTCATTCCGGGCATAATGATATCTGTAAGCAGAAGGTCGACCGCACCGCCCCGTTCGCGGCAGATCGAAAGCGCCTGGTCGCCGTTATGAGCCGTCTCAACCTCGTAGCCATGCAGCTTCAAGATCTCAGCAGTCAGCTCGCGGACCTGCTCGTCGTCTTCCACCACGAGCACACGCTCTTTACCGCTTAGATCCCCCTGTACGGTATGTTCTTTGTCGCGAGCGTCATCCGAACTTTCATAGATCGGCAGATATACTTCAATAGTCGTCCCCGCCCCGGCCTCGCTGTAAACCCACACATTGCCCGAAGACTGCTGCACGATCCCGTAAACCGTCGCAAGCCCCAGCCCCGTCCCGCGTCCGACCTCTTTCGTGGTGAAGAAAGGCTCGAAGGCCCGCTCCTTCACTTCTTCGCTCATGCCGACGCCCGTATCACATATTGCCAGCATTACGTATCGCCCCGACGTAACCCCGAGGTGCGTTGACGCATACTCTTCGTCAAGCGTTACATTCGCCGTCTCTATCGTCAGCTTGCCGCCATCCGGCATCGCATCGCGTGCATTCACCACAAGGTTCACGATCACCTGTTCGATCTGCCCGGGGTCCGCGTGGATGTTCCCGAGGTCTTTGTCCAACGCCGTATCCAGATCAATGTCTGCCCCGATCAGCCGCCGCAGCATCCGTTCTATATCCTCCACGATCTCGTTAAGGTCGAGCACCCTCGGCTGCAGAACCTGTTTGCGCGAAAACGCCAGAAGCTGACGCGTAAGCCCCGCGGCGCGCTCGCCCGCCCGCTTCACCTCTTTAAGGTTTCGCTTTACGCGATCATCAATGTCCGGCAACCGAAGTGCAAGCTCCGTATAACCATTTATCGCCGTAAGAAGATTGTTGAAATCATGCGCAATGCCGCCCGCAAGCGAACCCACCGCTTCCATCTTCTGCGATTGCCTGAGCTGATCTGCCAGCGACCGCTTCTCGGTAATATCCGTCACAAGCACAAGCCGTGCCCCCACCCCGTTAAAGATCAGGGGATGAGCGGTCACCTCTACAACTATCTTGCTCCCGTCCTTCTTTAGGTGATGTTTCGTTCTTGTGTTGGGCCCGGGGTAGCTATTGTGAATAAGGTCCGTTATGAGGCCTTCGATCTCTTCCGGCGGGCGAATATCTTTGATCGTCATTGCAAGGAACTCGTCCCGGCTGTAGCCGTAGTGCAGAACGGCCGCATCGTTAACTTCAAGAAAGCGGAGCGTTTCATTATCAAACACCCACATCGGCTGGGGATTAATAGTGAAAAGCTTTCGATAGCGCTCGTTAGATTCTTGCAACTCTTTCTCTGCATGTTTGCGTTCAGAAATGTCGACCACGGTGCCGAGCACCATCATCCCTTCGACGGTGTCGATCGGGTTCAGCCCGATCTCGACGGGAAATTCCGTAAGGTCCGCTCGCTGCGCAAAAAGCTCGCGGCCCGCGCCCATCTTCCGTGCCGAAAGATGCGCAGCAAAGCCCTCACGCAAGTCGCCGTGACGTGTCTGAAACCGGTGCGGGACCAGAAAGTCTATGGATCTGCCGAGAAGCTCGCTGCGCGAATAACCGAACATCCGTTCGATCTCAGCATTTATTAGCACGATGCTGCCCGTTTTATCGACCAGCACCATGCCGCTAGGGGCGCCTTCAACAACTTGGCGAAATTGTTCGGGAGAAAGCGGCCCGCTACTCGCTTTTACATCGAGCGGGCCGCCGCGATGTGCAGGATCTCCGCCGGATGTAGGGTGGGATTTCCGTTCACTCATAGTATAAAGCTAGTATGTTTAGCTTCAAGCAACATCGCAGCAGCAACGTCAACAGCAGCGAAATGCCGCTGGCTCAATGCATCAATCATTGTACTGTTGTATACACAACCGTGTCAATCAATTTTAATCGCTACAAGTACAAGACGGACTTTCTGCGACCCCCCCTATTAGTGGCTGAAATGGACGTAAACACCTAGCCCAGGGTGAAGGCCTTGCGGAACCCTGGGTACCCTGCCCAAAATTATCCCGTGTCTGAAGGGGACGAACCGGCGCCGCATTATCCCGCGAGGATCAGAGGCAGTGCCACCCGCCGTAGCGGGTGGTTGGTGTTGCATCCAACGCGCTTTACATACCCCAATGCCAGAAATGCAGCGTTCCACCCCCCCCGCTACCGCCGGGGGCACTGCCTCATGGATGTAATCAGCCAGTTCTTGCGGCTATGCCGTTCGATCTGCGGTGAGGATCTGCCTCATCGTAATGACCTTGACCCATGCGGCTGTGCCACCGCATTAACTACCGGGGCATAGCCCCATTGATATCAAGACGCGCGGACAGGCTCACGCCTTTTCGCTGATCGACGGGCATAGCCCGAGTACATCCGCCACAAAGCCGTATGCATCTTCGAAGATCTGACTGAAATCGACCCGTTTCGCATACGCATTCGCCCGGTTTTGACCCGTCGACAACTCGCCTGAGCCCCACGCACACAATCTGAGAG
>JACDAK010000040.1 GCA_013695495.1 Blastocatellia bacterium
ACTTTTTCTGATCATTCAACACTCGGGCGAGTTGCCAATGAATCTCTGGCACACCTTCGCCTGCGAGTTCGGCTGACTCCTTGATCGACCGGACTGCCCTTCCGAGATCTCCCCTGGCGTGATACACGATTCCTAACCAAAGGTGGGCGTTTGCCGATTTCTTGTCGAGCCTTGCGGCTTCCTGGAAACGCGCTAACGCATCATCGCTTCTCCCGAGACGGAATGCGGCAAGCCCAAGTCCCAGGGTGCTTGAAAAACTGCGAGAATTTACGCTCAACGCCTTCGCTAGCAGGATGTATGCGGCCTCATAGTGTTCGCGATTGACGTATTCGTTTCCAAGAGTATCAAGAGCAAGATAGTAATCCGGAAATTCCTCGATCGCTCGTTTGATCTTTTCGAAGCCCTCAGCATCCCTTTTATTTTCCAGATCGTTCAGCCCTGCTTCATACAAGGCCTTAGCTGCGGAGGGTACCTCCTGAACATAGATGACACCTGCGGCCCTCATCGGTACCCCACGCGTTTTTTTCGGCCGAAGGTAGACATCGACCTGCTCAAAGACGACCCCGCGTCCGGCAACGGCAGAGACCGGAACCAGTGCGACAGACACGGACTGCTCTTCATAGTTTGTGCCTGTGCTCAGAACCTTTACGACATACCTGCCCGACGGGAGTCCGGCGAAGTTGAACATTCCCGATCCGCTTGTACGAACACGGCTTATAGTTGAGTAGAAATCATCCTGCAACTCAACATAAATGTCAGATAGCGGACGGCGACTTTCGTCGAAAACGAACCCCGATATTCGATTCCGGTCCTGACCGAAAGTTCCCAAGGTCCCACAAAAAAGAATGGCGATAACAAGGAAGGAAAAAAGGGCTTTTTTCCGCATACGTCCTCCAAATTATAACAACTGCATTAGAGTTACTGTTTGTCATTCGATTATACTCTCATTCGAACAAGACTGCCACCGATTTTTTGTGTCAAAGCCGGTTCTGTCGTTGTGAATGCCTTGCTTGAAAGAATATACCGCGATTCGGTTCATAATATTATTCGGCTGCAGATGGATTCGCCTGAGGGCGAGTTGATCGGGAGGCTTGTTGATGCGCGGGAGTTTCAGCGGCTGCGACGGATACGGCAGCTTGGGCTGGCCCATTTTGCTTACCAGGCTGCCGAGCATTCAAGATTTGCCCACAGCCTCGGGGCATTTCACCTTGCCACACGCACACTTGCAAAGCTAGGCGCGAAATACGCCATCGCCGACGCCGACAGCACCGCCATCCGCGTTGCCGCTCTGCTGCACGACATCGGCCACGGGCCTTTCTCTCACGTGATCGAGCCGATTCTCGGCTTTCATCACGAAGATTTCACGATCCAGGCCGTTCTTAGTGACGAGACCGAGGTCGGAAATATTCTCCGCACATATTCCGCCGAGCTGCCCGCGATGGTCGCCGACATTATCCGGGGCACCTTCCGCCCGATGGCTCTCGCTCAACTCGTCTCGTCTCAGCTTGACGTCGACCGCATGGATTACCTCCTGCGCGATTCGTTGATGACAGGCGTGAAATACGGCATTTTCGACCTCGAATGGATCATTAAATCGCTCGAGATCAACGACGAAGACGATCAGCTTTACGTATCTGCTCCGGGTGTTTATGCCGTCGAAGACTATCTGCAGGCTCGCTACTACATGTTCCGGCAGGTCTATTTTCATCGGACTCTGCGATCCGCCGAGGCGATTCTCCAATCGCTGCTTCGACGTGCGTTAATGCTGCACCGCGAGGCACGGCCGGTTTGGAACGCTGTCGACACTGCATTCGATAAAGTCCTCACCGGCGAAAAGCTCTCGCTGCCAGAACACCTTTCGCTCGACGATGTCGACGTGCTCTTTCACATCAAACGCTGGCAAAGCTCAAGCGACCCGATTCTTTCGGACCTTGCTCAAAGATTCGTAAACCGGCGGCTCTTCAAGGCATACGATCTCGACATGCCGGAAGATGAACGTGCCGATTTCGTCGAGCGTGTACGCGAGATTGCCGATGAAGCAGGGTTTGACCCCGACTTCTACATTATCGAAGACAAAGGAGGCGACGTCGCTCATAACTTCTACGTCAAAGACCGCGTAACTCCAAAAAATTTGATCTACGTCGAAGACGGATTCTCGCGGCCGCAGATCCGCGAGATCTCGGAGGTAAGCGCCGCTGTTCGCGGCCTGCAGACAGGCTATCGGATACATCGTATTTGTTTCCCCGCCGAGTTGAAACAACGCGTCGCCGAGCTTTATCATTCGTGAACACATGCTTCAAACATGGGAACTTCGTCGTCGCAGTAGCCATCGCCGCGCTCTTCACCGTCGCCGCTCACGCGCAGCGCATCACCGTCTTTTCGCCCGAAGACACCGCCCAGGCCGCGGCGTTCAATGAGGTGCTTGCCGGTTCGCTATCGACTGATCTAAAGATCATCGACCCTTCGCTCGCCTATTCAGCTTTCAGAAGCATCGAGATCGCGGCCCCCTTTAACATGTCCACCGCCGAAGCCCGCTCTGCAGGTGGTGTCATCGGCACCGATCTGTTTATACTAACCGATGTCCGTACACAGCGCCGCACTTCGTTTGCCTTAAAGGAGCATTTCGAGGCATCCGCCGCGATCTACGTCGTCAGCTCGCGCTCCGGCGAACTCGTGCACTGGTCTATCCTCCGGCGCACCGAACGTAATGAAGATCAGGCCGAAGCGTTTTTGGTAAAGGCCGCCAGCGAGATATCTGCCGACTTGGCCAAGACCGTCAGATCCGCATACGAACACGACCTTAACCGCAAAAGCACGATGGGCCTACCGCCATTCCCGACCGATGCCGAAGAGAAAGACCCGGCGTTCCGGGCCCCCATACCCTACAATCGCCTGCGTCCGAAATATACCCAGCTCGCCGACTTCTTCGGAGTTCGTGCGACCGTCGACATCATTGTCGAGATCAACGCCGCTGGCAACATTATCAACACGCAGATCGATCGTTGGGCGGGATACGGCCTCGATGAATCTGTGGAACACGTCGTCCGTTCAATGAACTGGCGTCCCGCCGAACGAAACGGGACCAAATTGGCGAAGCGCGTTCTGCTGCGTTACAATTTCACAAAGGTAGATCCTGACGGTCAACGCTGAAAATCATTCTGCAATGCGAAACCTCCGCGCAACATTTAAGTTGATCCTTTTCGTCTCGGCTACGCTGGTATTGTATGGCTCGTGGTGGCTGACATCTTTCTTTGTCCCCAACAAGCAATACTGGCGTCAACTCGCATTCGGATTGTGGGCCCAGTCGTTCGTCAAGATCTCCGCAATGAAGATTGAGGTGATTGGGACACCGCCTGTATCGCCCTTTTTTCTCGTTTCAAATCACCTTAGCTATACCGATATCGCCGCGCTGCGTGCCACATTTCAAACCGTCTTCGTCGCCAAGGCCGAGATCAACGATTGGCCCATCGCCGGCCGCATCGTTCGCGACATGGGCGTAATTTTCATCGATCGCCAAAACCGCCGCGACATCCCGCGAGCTGGC
>JACDAK010000237.1 GCA_013695495.1 Blastocatellia bacterium
ATTTATCTTAGTTCGGAGACAGCCTCAACGCGACCGACCACATCACCCCGCCAATTTTTGATCAGCATGGGTGATAGCTCCGGAAGAGCGTCCGCCGCCAAGATGCCGAGTTGCTTTAGAATTGCAACGGCTGTAACGGGCCTGGCACGGTGGTCGTCGCCATCTTCGATCTTGAGTGCAATAGCGGCGCCGTTTGGCCGCTCGTCAATGGGAATGATGCCGCATGACCACACGCCGTCAGCACCCACCTTCGAAATAATTCTCCCGTTCGCCGCTTGCATCAGCATTGTGTCTAACCGTGTGCTTCCGCCGATGAGCTCAGGAAAGCTGACCATCGCGCTCACTATCCGCTTCGCAGCGGCCTGCACTTCTCCCGCGAATGTGTCAGGCGGCGAGTATAGGTTGATCATTGCAAGTGCCATCGCCGAGAGCGGCACTGCAAAATTCGGTGCTGCGCAGCCGTCGATCCCGATCGCGATCTCATTTTCCGGGACGCCCGAATACAAAGCGAACAATTTCAGTATTTCCTGCTGAACCGGATGCTCGAGCGCCTCGTATGTTGCGAGATCAGAACCGAGATGCTTCGCCGTCGCCAGCATCGCCGCGTGCTTGCCCGAGCAATTGTTGTGAAGCTGCGTCGGATATTCACCCGCTCGCTGCATCCGTTCAGCTTCTTTCTCAGAAAACGGTAGGTGCGTTCCGCATCGCAGGTAAGACTCCGTAAGTTCGATCCGCTCCAACATCAGTTGAGCGATCCTGACGTGCCGAGCTTCGCCGGAATGGGACGCACAGGCGAGGGCGATCTCCTCTTCAGAAAAGCCGTAGGTGTCTGCGGCTCCACTGGTGATCAGCGGCAGCGCTTGAAACGGTTTTGCGGCGGAGCGGATGAAGGTGACGGTTTCCGGATCGCCCGCGGTGCCGATCACATTCCCGTCGCCGTCGATGGCGAGCCAATGGCCACGATGGATCGACTCGACAGTTTCACCGCGGATCACATTTACTAGAATGGCTGCGGGCATATTGTATTCTCAACCGGCTCCCGCAAGCATCTCACGCGCGTTGTCGCGTGCTGCCTCAGTGATCTTCTCGCCGGCCAGCATCCGCGCGATCTCCTCCACGCGTTCCGCTTCATCCAGTTCACGAACGCCGATCGTCGTTTTGCTTTTCCCGAGTGATTTCTCCACAACAAAATGCCTGTCCGCCTTTGTCGCCACCTGTGCCTGATGAGTAACACAAAGCACCTGCTGGGTCGCCGCAAGCTGCTTCAACCTCACCCCAACGGCTTCCGCGACCCGGCCGCCAATTCCCGCATCTATCTCGTCGAATACCACCGCCTTCCCTGAATGGCGGGGACGGGACGTCGTTTTCAGTATCAACATTAGCCGCGACGCCTCGCCACCCGACGTAACCTTCGCGAGCGGTTTCGGCGATTCGCCCGGATTAGCAGAAAAGAGAAACTCGACGCGATCAATACCTGTGGCGGCAAAATCTCCTTCTGCATTATCGTGCGCGGTTTTTATCCCTACTTCAAAATGCGCCTTCTCGAGAGCCACCGTCTTCAACTCTGCCTCAACCGCAATCTTGTATTTCGGCGCTGCCGAATGGCGCTCTCCACTCAGTTCTTTGGCTATCGCAAGATACTTCTGCGTTTTTTCTATCAGCTCGAACTCAAGCTCCTTCGCTCGCATCTCCGCCGATTCGATATTCGCAAGCCGCCCTTCCGCTTCCAACAAATGCTCCAGCGTCGCCGCCACCGTCCCCCCATATTTGCGCGTCACACCACTGATCTCAGCCAACCGGTTTTCGATCTCTTCCAGCCGTTCCGGCGAAAACTCGAGTCGCCCGCGAAAGTCCCTCACCGTTATCGCAAGGTCATCCAAAACCGCCAGCGCCGATTTCAAGCTCTCTGAATATTCGCAAAAGTTCTGCTCATACTGGCCCAATTCCGCAATGCGATGCTCAACGTTCGAAAGCGTTGCGATCGTCGCCGCATCCGCTTCGTACAACAACGAGTAAGCCTCATCGCTCAACGTCGAGAGCTTTTCCACGTTGCTTAGCCGGCGCTTCTCAGCCTCAAGCTCTTCCAGTTCACCTTCGCGAAGCTCAGCACGCCTGATCTCCTCAACCTGAAAGCCAAGAACATCCACTAGCCGAAGCTTTTCCGCCTCATCCTGTTCAAGCGAGTCGATCGCCCGCCGCACCTCCCGCATTTGAGAGTATGCTTCCCGCACATCGCGAACGAGGCCAGCAACGGACGCGAACTCATCCAGCAGTGCCATGTGGGTCGCAGGGTCGAAGAGCGTCGTCTGTTCCCCCTGTCCATGGATATCGACCAGATAAGGGCCGATCCGCTTCAGCAGATTCGCTGTAACTAAATGGTCATTGATAAAGATTCGGTTCGGCCCAGCCGACGACAACTGCCGCCGGACTATCAGCTCAACTGTGGTCTCTTCGCCTAGATCGATGCCACTTTCATCCAAAGCGGTTCGGAGCTGCGGCTGCAATTCCAGGTGAAACATTCCCTCGATCCTGGCAGAGGATGCTCCTTCTTTGATCAGATCCGAAGAGACACGGCCCCCCGTCAGTGCTCCAAGACTATCGACGATGATGGATTTGCCCGACCCCGTTTCGCCGGTAAGTAGATTCAGTCCTTCGCCGAATTCGATCTTCAGCGAATCGATCAAGGCAATATTTTCGATGTTAAGTAAGCTCAGCATCAACTACTTCTTGGGCACAACACCTTCTCCCTTGAACCACCGGCCCGTTGAAAAGATTGCGTCGGGCTCAGGCTGAGGCGTTTCGGTGGCAGCCCAGTCAATCGTTCGATCACGTCTGAAAAACAAAAGCTCCGCGCGGCTCCCGGTTTTGATCGGGTCAAAACGTCCGACGACATAGAAACCGCTCGCATCGAATTCTTCCAAGCCGTGAATTGATGTTAGTTCGCCGATTCTGCGAATGAACGCAGGCGTCGAAAGTTGGTCACGGCGTCGTTCGAAATTGATGCCCAAATCGGCAACAGTCGGACCGTTCGGTTTCAACGGGTCTATGATCGTTGCATTGCGAATTATGACATTCATCAGCTGACCGCCGGCATTTCGCGGGATCAAATCATAGTTCGCCGGGCTGAAATTCTTCTCACTCCCGTCCGCTAACGCTTTCAGAGCGGTCATAAAAGCGATGAAATTCAACTTAACGAGATACATCTCGTCTTCACGGTGGAGCCCGCCCGTTTCGATCAGTATCGTTGGCGTGCCCCAAGCCGAAAAACTATCACCGAAGGCCGTTGGCGTCCATTCGTCGCCGTAGCGACCGATGTGTCCGGGGATGAAATTCTGCAGCGCCTGCGTCATCGCGGCAACGAGCCGCTTATTGCGAATGTGTCCTTCAGTCTCGGTCTTCTCCGCGTCACCGTAAACAACCAAAAAAGAGATCGCCGCCTGCTTATTCGTCCGCCCGGCGGCGGTGAGAGCGTTCTGATTATGCAAGTTAAACCCGATCTCCGGCTCCCAAGTATCTCGAAGCGATTTCAGTATCCGCGCCTCGGGCGTCTTTAGGTCCAGCGCGTCGCGGTTTATGTCGATGCCCTGAATATTTCGCCGAATAAACAGATCGGCTCCATCCGGATTGAGCATCGGGACGGCTCGTAGCGTGATCGTTTTCTCGATCTGCTTCACCCACTCCTTATCTCGATTTTTTTGCAATACCGTGAACATATCGATCAGCGCCGGCGTCGCAGTGGGCTCGTCGCCGTGCATCTGCGACCACATGAAAACTTTCAGGGGGCCCGAACCGAATTCTAGCTGATAGATCTCCCGATTCTGATAGCTTCGACCCACATCACTGACCTTAATGCCAAGCGTCCGCAGATCATCGAGATACTTGATCAGATCTTTGTGACGGGTGTTCGACGGAAGTATGTTCGTGATATGCTCCTTCTCCCAGATCTCAGCAAGCTCAGCAGCAGTTTGGGCAAAGACACCGGCAGTAAAAATGGCCATCACAAGAGCCAAAGAGAAAACTAGTTTCATAAGTCTAAGATAATCGTTTTGTTGGATTTACGGCAAGCAGATCAGTCGTCGCTCAGCCGATCTGCCTTAGATTTTAATATGCGAAGCACCTCGGCTACGCTCCAAGCCTGTGCGGGGCAGCCCCGCGGATGATGAGGCGGGTCACCATCGAAGATCTCGGAGACCTGCCCGATGCCGGCATCCGTCAAATGCAATTCGATACCGGAAAGGAAGGCTTCTATTTGGCTCCCAAGATTCGTATCGCCCGCGTGGGTGCGTCGGTAGGCGTCGATGAATGGGCCAATAAGCCAGGCCCATACTGTGCCTTGGTGGTAAGCCGAATCACGATCGAACGGCGAGCCAATGTAGGTGCCGACATAGGCCGGGTCTTCGGGCGAGAGCGAACGGAGACCGACTGGGGTCAATAGCACCCGTACGGCTTCATCGACCACAGCCTCCCAGCGGGGCTCGTCGAGGATCGGATATTGAAGCGCGATCGCAAAGAGTTGATTCGGGCGTACCGACGCATCGCGGGTGCCATTCTCGACAACATCGTAGAGGCAATTTCGCTCAGCGTTCCAAAACACGCCATTGAAACTTTGTCGAGCCAGATCGGCCATCGCGGCGAAGCGCCTTTTGTCTTCTTTGTGTTCGAAGCGCTCAGCGAATCCCTGCATGATTCTCAGTGTGTTGTACCAGAGTGCCTGGATTTCAACCGGTTTGCCGGTACGAGGCGATATAACAAGATCGCCGACCTTTGCGTCCATCCAGGTCAGCTGAGAACCGGCCTCGCCTGCACACAGCAGCCCGTCCGTATCTACGCGAATCCCATACCGCGTACCCCGAAGGTGCCACGCAAGGATGTCTGCGAGCTTTTCGTACAACTCATCGCGAACGAGATCATCATCTCCCGTCACCGCATGATATGCCCGAATCGCTTCAAAATACCAAAGTGTTGCATCAACCGTGTTGTAATCCGCAGTCTCACCTTCATCCGGAAAGCGGTTCGGTATCATTCCTTGAGAGATGTGCCGCGAGAATTCGAGAAGAATGCTTCGGGCCGTGTCGAACCTTCCGACCGACAGCGTCAGACCCGGCAGCGCGATCATCGTATCCCGCCCCCAATCAGAAAACCATGGGTAACCTGCAATAATGGTGTCGCCTCCGCCGCGTTTCACGATAAACTGATCGGCGGCCACAATGAGATGCTTCTCGTACGCCGTTGACGCTTTTGATGACGAAACGAGAGCAGCGCGTCTTTCGAACTCGGCCACGTCAAGCGCTTCGGCGTCAGCGTTATCGATCGGATCAGTCGACGCGATCAGGCGAGCCGGAGCAGAAAGATCGAAACGAAGCATGAACGGCTGATAAAGATCTTCGCTATCATTAAAGCCCCGTTCGATTTCGCAAGTGTACTCGAAATTTCGGTACCAGTATCCTGTCGATTCCGTCTCCACCGCATTGCTCGATAGAAACAGAGCATTATCGACGTCAGTGCTCCGAACAGATATTTCGCCCTCGTGAACTTCCACCATCCAACCGGTTCCCGCCGACTCACGCCGTAGGGAGTGGTAATCGACGAACGACAGCAGCGGAAGCAGCTCAAGTTTTGCAGACTTCGGCCCGGCGATGATACTCCAGCTGCATACCATAGCATTCCGGCCGTGGGGCATGAATACGCACTTCTCCAAGGTTATGCTGCTTACTTTGTAGGTCCAGATCGGAAAGGGATCAAGTCGGAACGCCGTAAGATATCGATATCCCTCGGGATGAACCTTGGCCGAATATCGATTAGCAGAAAGCTCATGCCGTTCTCCGCTGTCGAGAATAAGCGTCTCTTCAAACTTCGAAAGCATTCGCAACCGCCCCAGAGGCGGGCGTGTAGCCGCCACGAGCATTCCGTGATACCGACGTGTATTCATTCCGCCGATCGTGCCCATGGCATATCCGCCGATTCCGTTTGTCTCGAGCCACTCGCGGGATGAGGCCTCCCGAAGGTCGGCGGTGATGCTGCTTTGAAACTCGGTCATCTATTAGGGAGTCTGATTTCGACTGTGAAGCTCTTTGTAAACTCTTTCGGTAGATTCGACCATGTCCTCAAGCGAGAAACGTGCCCCCGCTTGCGACCTGTTTTGGCTGCCAAGCTCACGGCACCGATCTCGTTTGCCAAGAAGTTCAGTGACGCGATTAGCAAGCTGCACCGGATGATTCACCGAAACCAACTGTTCCGAATCGCCAAGAAGTTCCTTTGCTCCGTCTGTCTCAGTAGCCACCAACGGTTTGCCGTGTGCCATCGCTTCTAAGATCGCCAACCCGAAACTTTCCGAATGTGAAGGCGAGACGAAAAGGTCGATCCCCGCGAAAAACGCGTCAGTCTCTTCCACCCAGTCGAGCCACACGAAACTCTCCTCAAGTCCGAAAACCTTTACTAGCCGCTTCAGTTCGCGCCGGAACCTGCTGTCTGGGGTGTGATCGATTCCGACCACTACGAATCGGCATCCGGGAATCTCTTTAACCACCTCCTGAGCAGCCAGGACGAGGTCACGCTGACCTTTTAGCGGCTTGAGTTCGCCAAGCGTACCAACCACTGGCACGTCACGGGGTATGCCATGCGTCCTGCGAAATTCTTCTCTAAGCGTGCCGCTCTCGTCATGATCGAACTGCGATACGCTTATTCCATTAGGGATAACGGTGATTTTGTCGGCGGAAAATATCTTTCTTAGCATCTCGCCGACCGGTTCGGAAACTCCGATCGCCATTCCCAAATTCTGCAACGCAAAACGATTGAAGGACTTGAGCGGAAACATCACGTGCCGGGTGATCACGAATCGCGAGCTTTTCGCCGTGAGACATGCGATGCTCGCCGGGACGTAATCGCGGGCGACATGGGCGTGAACGATCTCGATCTCACGATCACGGACGAACTCGCCGATACGGATCGCGCTCAGAACGCCGAAGGAGTTTCTGATAGATACTTTGAACACGTTTTCCGCCGGAAGGAAATCCAACCTGTCTTGCCATTCACACGTCGGGCGTATCGCCCCATAGACCTCATGACCCCTTGCTACAAGTCCGCGCGCGAGGTCGATCACGTGCCGCTCGCCGCCGCCGAATGTTCGTGCCGAAGAGATCTGAAGTATTCGCATTGCCGGAAGTTTATCTTATAACCCGGCGCCGATTTCTCCAATTTCGTTCGAAAACAAAAAAGGCACGCCTCACAGGAAGCGTGCCACAGGTGTCTCTACTTATGAGAGAAAGTGTTTAGAACTGGAAGCGTGTAGCAAACTGGATCTGCCGTTCACGGAATATGCTGTTGCCGCCAGCCGTCGGAACGCCAAAGTTGGCGTCTGCATTCAAATTAGTGCCCGAGATCAGATAAGCACGTGAATTAACACCCGTAATGTTGTTACGGTTAAAGATGTTAAATCCTTCGGCCAAGAACTCGAGGTTCATCCTTTCGGTAAAACGGAAACGCCTTGAAATACGCAGGTCCATGGTGTAGATGGACGGTGCGCGGAAAGCGTTTCGCTCAAGGTTGGGCAAACGGCTGAAGCCGCCGGCACCCAAAATACCAAAGCTTGTCCCGCCCGGTGCGTTACCCGACACCGTTGCCGAATAAGGCGATCCTGACTGTGCCGTAAAGATTGGAGCAATCGTCCAGCCGCCGAAAATAGCCCGGCCGAAAGCGTCATCACCGCCTAGACCGAAAACGCGTCGCGGTGCATAAACCAGGCTGGCGACGAACCGATGGGGAATGTCGAAGTTCGAGGTTCCATAGTCGGCATTCAGGTTGTAAGGATCCAACGGAGCGTTCGCGGTTGTAAAGGTCTGCGAAAGCTGCCCGTTGTCCTTTGCCTTTGAATAGGTATAGCTCGTCTGGAACTGGAGACCGTCCGTTAGACGCCTGTTGAACTGGACGACCGACCCAAAGTATTCCGAGCTGACCTCACCAGTGATCTCGGTGATACGACCGAAGTTCGTGTTCGGACGCGGACCGGAATAACGGGGCAACGTAAGGGTTTGACCCGCAAAGATACCGCCGTTGAAGGTGAACGTGGTCGAAGCATTAGCCGGGTTCAGGTTGCGGTCGATGAACGTCGGCAGGTAACGGCCATAGCTCATCATACCAGTCCACGAGATGACCATGTTGCGGCCGATCTGACGTTCAAAGATGACGTCAGCCTGATGAATCAGCGGATTCTGCATGTTCTGGTTGAACACAACAATATCCGACGCTCCACCTACTCCCGGAGGTGCAGTCAGAACGTTCGGGTACAGAGGCGCCGCCGGGTTGTTTGGCAGCAAGGATACCTGCCGTTGACCCTCAACCGAACCGGTGTTGGTGATCGCGTTTGAGATCGTCGAGTTAATAATACGGCCGTAGAAAATGCCATAACCCGCCCGAACTACGTTTTCGTTCCGATCTCCAAATGAAAGTGCAAAGCCAATCCGCGGACCGAAATTGTTCTTATCGGAGGGGAAATTAGCCGTTCGCGGTTCCAAGGGGTTCGGAATCTGCGGTTCGGGCAATTGCTGATATTCATAACGCATACCAAAGTTGAGCGTCAGATTCGGCGTAACCTGTATATCGTCCTGAATGAAGAAGTTGTAATCTCGCGTCGAGAACTCGAACCGTGACGGGCCAAATCCCTGGTTGAAGCTCGAATAGCGGCGGCACGAAGGATTAAAATAATCCTGAAGGAACAAACCAAGTGAGCTGTAGCTGTATTCACCCGCGTTTCGAAACAGATTATCGAGAATATCTTCAACGTGGTTAAAATCTGCACCGAACTTAACGGTGTGACGGCCGCGGCTCACAGTCGTGCTGTTAGCAACCTGCCAACGCTTTTCATCGGGATATGCAGCACGATTCAAGAAGTTCGGCTGACCGATCGTGATACCCGACCCACCGCCAATGCCGATCTGAGGCGATGCCCCGTTAGCAGTAGTCGGTTCGCCTGGCCCCGGGGGATCTGCGATCTGCTGTTCGAGGTCACGTGAGTACTGAAAACGAAATTCGTTCAGTACTGACGGCGATAACGTTGAGTTCAAACGAAGATTGAGTGTATCGATCGACACAAGGTCCGAGCCAAAACTGTTAGTGCCACGGCTGACGACTGCCTGCGTCTGAACGCCCGCAGGTGAATCCCAACGGAGGCGATTGTAAACCGCTGAAAATGTGTGTTTGTCGTTGATGATCCAATCGATCTTCGGAAGAAACAGGGTCTGATCGCCCTTTCGGGGAACGACGCCTGTTAAACCTTGAAGGTAAGAGATCCCTTGCTGTATTTGTGCAGGGGTAAGATTGCCGGTCGGGCCTATGTTCGCAGTAAAGAATGTCGGCGAACCCGGGGCCGCAACACCCGGAAAGTCGCGGATCTGCTGGTCGTAGCTAAAGAAAAAGAACAGACGATCACGCACGATCGGGCCGCCAAGCGAACCACCGAACTGATGACGCTCATCTTTAGGCTTCAATGCAACGACTTGCGTGCCGCTGCCCGTCGATACGGACTGGAAGCTGAACGCATTACGTGCACCAAAGCGGTTGTCGCGGAGGTAGTAGAAAGCCGAACCGTGAAATTCGTTGGTACCGCTCTTGGTGACGGTATTGACCACGCCGCCGGCGGCACGGCCAAATTCTGCCGAATAGTTCGAGGTGTTTACCTGAAACTCACGAACGGCGTCTTGGCTGATCGAATAGTTGATGCGGGTACGTCCGCGTTCTTCCGAGAAGAAAGCCTGGTTGTTGTCACCGCCGTCGACCGTGCTGTTGTTAAGAAGTCCCGAGATGCCGCGGAAGCTGATCAAGCCAAAGTTGCCGTCCGGAGCAACGCCCGGAGTGAGCAATACAAAGTTTGAGGCACGTCGTCCGTTGATCGGGAGTTCGTTGATAGATGTTTGGTTGATGTTTGTGGAGTTAGTCGGGTCAACGGTGTTCAGCACCGGTGCCTCACCGGTCACCGTAACCTCTGCCGTAGCATCGCCAATAGTAAGTCCGATGTCGATGTTGGTCAGCTGACCGACCTCAACTATAACGTTTTCAGCTCGTGCGGGTGCAAAACCGGCAACGCTGGTTTCTACTCTGTAGGTGCCGGGCTGAAGATTAGCTACGCGATACGCTCCGTTCCGGTCCGCATTCGCCGTAACTGTCGCATTTGTGCCGACGTTCGTCACTGTAACCACCGCATTAGGCACCACTGCGCCCTGCGGGTCAGCAACTCGGCCGCCGAGAGCTCCAGTAACTGACGACTGGGCAAAAACCTGCCCGGCGCCCATTAAAAGAGCAATGGCGACGACGCCAAAAAATTTTATGGTAAAGAATTTAGTCATTAATCTGAGACCTCGTTGAAAGTTTGAAGGATCTAAAATGCCTATTTAATTGAGTCGATTTTCGGATATTTTGGATATTTATTTTGCTTTTTGGATTGAGCCGCCGCTTGCCGCCCACTCACCCAAGCCACCCACTGCCGAAGATCACCCGTCGCGATCATATAAACGTAATGTCTGCATAGCTTTACCCTCAAGATGCCCACTTGCTCGATCGATTCAATTTTCACTCAGGATAAAACTTCGCGGTGACGCAGAATTGTTTGCAACTTGAGTTCCCAAGTTCTGCTCTAAACGTTCAATATGACGTACGGTGCAGATTGTAGGCGACGAGCATTACAACAAGGTTACGGAGTGAAAGATTTA
>JACDAK010000246.1 GCA_013695495.1 Blastocatellia bacterium
GTGGTGAGGGTCAGAATCAATCTTTGTATCACGCAAAAATCCTCGCTTTGGGAAAGGTTACAAGACGGTTACCAGAATGTTAAGCGATGAGGAGGGTGACTAGGGACAGTCAATCTAGATGTGAACCGTAAATCGACTTATGCACTGGTGAGACGGATCATTTCAAGTGGACTGATCGGGGTGTCGCGGGGTTCAACTCCGTCGTCGCCGATCAGTAAGGCAACCTCCCGGATGAGTTCCGATGGGAGAACTCCCTCGTAGGTTTGAAATGAAAGGGCCAGGTTCGATTGCGACCGTTCAAGGTGCGCGCGGAGCTTTGAGCGATTTCGCCGATTCAGAGAGACTGAAGCGATCTTCAGATCGGGGTGATCGGCAATCCGAAAGAGCTCGACTTCACGTTCGCCAGGCGTTTCGGCTTCAAATGTGAGGGCGTTTCTTAGCTCGACGTAATTTTCGAGCGAGGTGAACACGTCGGAACCGCCGGGTGATCGTTTGAGGGCATGGTCAATTCTTTCCATCAGTTCACGCAATCTTCCCTCATCAAGTGAATCCGGCGAGGTGCCCGCCTCGAAAGGCATTTTCGTTGTGAAGAATTTACGCAGCGTTCGAAAGGCGTGCGGTTGCCATACGAGAAAGTTGACCGCGAACAGTGCATATTCTCTTAAGGAACTGGGTGTGGATCGTTCGTAGAAATAGAGAACTGCGAACGGTGAGCCGAAGGCAAAATAAATAATAACTGCGTCGACCAAAGTCATCGCCTGTACACCGCGCAACTACTGTTCCGAGTAATGTCCGAATATATTGCACGTTTGCGTCTAATAGATTGATCCATAGTTTCAACGATATACGAGTGATAGACGGAACAATTCATCTCGGAATTCGTTTGACACCTTTAGCAAATCGCAAAATATGCTGAAGAATGCTTCGCAAATTGCGAAATTGGATGAGTGCAGAACGTCCGCAAAAAGTTGAAGCAGTTAACGTCCAAAACGCGGCACGACATTTGCTGAATACATTAGCGGCACATCAGTCAGCAATAATATTTTAGTTCATACAAGACAGAACAAGGAGGCTCGCAATTTTAATGTCTGCAAAAATGAAGATCAAGGTAATCAAGAAAGGCGAACGGAAGGTCGCTGAAAAGGCTGCGGCCCCCGCCGTGACAGAGAGCCGTACAAAGCGTGATTCAGCTCGCGATGTGGTTTCGAACGTGACGTCATGGGTCAACGACTTTCAGGCTCGTAAGCGCGAAGAAACGTTGGTGGCATTTGACCAGCTTTTCGCAGCGAAAGCACAGCCATCGGAAATGTAAGTTCATATAGAGTTCGCAAGGGCTCATGCAAGCCCAGGCAAGTGGAGCGTCCCTTTGAGGACGCTTTTTTCATTCTGAATGCAGTTTTGTTTTTCGATGGCAGTTGTTATTCTTAGCCGAATCTGAGCTGAAAACACTAATCAAATGAAAGAAAAAGTGGTATTGATAACCGGTGCGAGCAGCGGTATTGGCAGAGCATCGGCTGTTTTGTTTGCGCAAGAAGGTTCGAGCGTGGTTGCGGTGGGGCGGAATGAGAACGAGCTTAACAAATTGCGATGAGTGCAGAGAGTTCGAGGGGTCGGTACGTCCATTTGGCTGAGATTACCGAAAGCTCGCAAATCGATCGCTTGATAGAAGAAATCGTACAACATCTCGGACGAATCGATCTTTTGGTGAATGCTGCGGGAATAATCCGAAACGGGTCTATCGAAACGACGACGGCCGACGACTGGGACAAGATGATGAACATTAATCTTCGTTCAGTATTTCTGCTGATGCAGAAATGTTTGCCTTTTCTCGCAAAGAACAAGGGAAAAATCGTCAATGTTTCAAGCATCACCGGATCGAGAGCATTTCCGAATGTGCTTGCCTATTGCGTTTCAAAGGCGGCGGTCGATCAGCTTACCCGGTGTTCGGCTCTCGAGTTGGCTTCGCAGGGTATTCGGGTTAACGCGGTAAATCCGGGTGTGGTGGTTACCAATTTGCACAAGCGGGGCGGGATGGGCGAAGACGATTATGCGGCATTCCTGGACAACGCGAAAAATACTCACCCGATCGGGCGTGCAGGAGAAGCTTCTGAGGTTGCGGAGCTGATCTATTTTCTCGCTTCAGACAAGGCGCAATGATAACCGGAGCGACGTACGAGATAGACGGGGGCCGCAGCCAGACATGTGCACGGTAGCGGTAAGTTAAGGAGATCCCTGGTTTGTGAAAGTCGAGTTACTTCCCAGTTCATTCGGAAACGGCGGCAGCGCATCGCAGCGTCAGCATCTGACCTGTTTTCTGATCGATGACATCGTTTCGGTGGACGCCGGCAGTCTGGGACTTGCGGCTTCTGATGCACAGCGGGAAAGCGTGCGCGATGTGGTCATAACGCATGCACATCTCGACCATATTGCGGGCCTCCCGCTTTTTATCGATGATCTGTTTTCACAGTTAGAATCGCCGGTCGTGGTATATGCGATTCAGGATGTGATAGATATCTTGGAACGAGATGTGTTCAATTGGTCGGTTTATCCGCGCTTCTCTGAGCTTACAAACCAACACGGTGCAGTGATGAGATATCAGCCAATACCGGTCGGTGGGACGTTTAGTGTGAAGCACCTGACCTTCAGCGAGATCGAGGTGAATCACAAGGTTCCTAACTCGGGGTTTGTCATAGATGACGGGTCTTCGCGGATCGCGCTAACAGGGGATACTGCCGAAATGGATGGTTTCTGGGACGCGATCGATGCGTTTGCTCCGCTCGATGCTTTGCTTATAGAGTGTGCGTTCCCGGACGAGATGAGCGAGCTTGCGGATGTTTCACATCACCTTACTCCGTCGCAGCTAAACCGGGAACTCGAAAAGTTTAAGCAAGATTGCCCCATCTATGCGATAAATCTTAAGCCGACGTATCGTGAAGCAATAGTGCGGCAACTGGACACGCTGGCAATTCCGCGTCTTAGTGTAATGGAAAGCAGGAGAACGTACGAATGGTGATCACTTCGTGACGTTTCGGGCGAAGTTAATGGGTTCGAACGAACCTTCGAGGTGCTCATCAGGAAAGTTATAAAGGTGCACACGGCCATTTGGGCGGACGGACTGAATCCTAAATGTTCTTTCCTCGCTGCTTTTTCCGGGCATGATCTCCGCACGGAAAGTCACTTCCATTTCGGGGCGTGCCCAAACATTCGCCGCTGAGGCGGCGGCTGCCGCTTTTGTTTTTTTCTTAAAAATCGCCATCGTGTTTTTTGAGGCCGATCTGTTTCGATCCTTTATTGCGGACTATCAGCAAGCTCGACCCTTAAACTCAACGCTCGAGTTTCTTAAACAACCAGATATAACGCGTACATGTATGATGCCGCGGAAAGGCAAAGTATAGCAAAGAAAATGTAGAATCGAAGGTAGATTCCAGAAGCAATTCCGGAAGCGGTTGACCAGGAAAGAATTATTGACAAATAACCCCTTAAATTCCACTATAGAGAACACCGCCTTCTTGTCGGAAGATCACACAATGCCCCGAGGCCTGCAAACAAAAAGAACTGTTCGACCGTATCCGCGGCCGCCGTTTTGGTTGCTGGCTCCGAATTTTTACGTGCTAGCGGCTGCGGCGACCGCGGCTACATTCTTTTTGGTCTGGGGGGCACTGCAGGACGGTTTGGACGAGGCTCCGTGGATCAAGGCGGGGGTTTCGGCCAGTGTTGTTCTGGCTGCAGCAGTGATCCTAAGGGAACTGATTTTTAGAGATCTCAGGGAGCGAATCGAAACTGCCCGACAGCTGGAAAGAAACCTGAGGGCAGTCGCTCCGGTTGCGAAAAGACAGCGTTCGACCAAACTTTCTTTGAAGCAGAACGCAATATTGCTGCACCAGATCCGTCAGAAATCAGACGCCGCTAAGGTTTTGGGGCGGCTTTCTGCTGCGCATCGCGAGGTTTTCGATCTTTGCGAAGAGTATCTGCGGGTGGTGCATAGGGAGTTGCCGGGGATCGGAGTGGGCTCGCCACGGCTCGTCCCGCTTCAAAAAGGTAAGACCGCGGCGCAAGGCCTTGGCCGTTTTCATTTGCTTAAATGGGCCGAGATCGAGACGCAGACTCTGATGGGACGTGCGGCGGAGCGTCAGAACGCCGCAGACAAACTAACGATCTTGGAAGAAGCATCGGCGGTTTTGGACACGGCGCTTGCTCGGTTTCCGAGTGAGGCAGCACTGATCGAATCTTCGGACGCGGTCCGAGAGGTGATGACTACTGTGAGAGTTGCTGAGATCGTGGAGTCGGCAGCGAGAGCGTCATTTGACGGCGAGTGGGAGTATGCCCTGGAACAGTACCGAGACGCGCTGTTTGCTATTGATAGACAGCGGCCGTTTGGGAATGAAATGAAACATGCTGTTGAGCATATAGAGGCGGAGATTGAACGAATCACTATTTTGAAGGAAAGCGGTAAATAAAGTGGACGATCGGATCCGTTATTTAAAATGATCTCACAGCGATGCCCCAAGTGCGACAGTGGTCGAATTCGACGCGGTTACCGGCCGACGCCATTTATCTTTAAGCTGGTTGGGCGGTACAATCTACTGTGTGACGGTTGTAATCTGGAATTTCGAGGATTCGCACTACCGTTTACTGTAAATGGAAGTTCCCGCAGAAAAAAACGTCGGAGATCTCAGCCGGACCCGCCGGCCGAGGGTTAAGCTGTTCGCAATAGCCTTTATCTTATCCTGTTTTTTCGTAACTGGTGTTCAAGCTCAGGTTAATGGCTATGAGTTGCCCGAGCAGGCGGATCTCCGTTCGTCAAGTGAGCGAGTTCACTATGGAGATGTGATCGACGTCGACGTGGTGGGAAGCATCGAGTTTGATTGGCGCGGCTCTTTAACCCCGGAAGGTTTTCTGGATGGTTCAGATCAGCTCGGAGTAGAGATTTACGGGCTCTGCCGAACGGAAGCGGAGTTGGCGAAGGCGATCGGGGAACATTACTCGCGGATCCTTCGCAATCCGGAAGTGGTCGTGCGCATCCTGGATCGCTCGAACAGGCCTACGGCGCTCGTTACCGGTGCGGTGCAAAATCCTGCACGCTTTCAGATCCGGCGACCGGTCCGGTTGAATGAACTCATCGTTCTTGCGGGCGGTTTGACGGATATGCTTGGCGGGGAAATACGCGTATTCAGGCCGCCGAATCTGAGTTGTGTGGGCCGGCCGTCATCTGCTGGCGCGGCGGTTCCGGTCTCTGCGAGCAGCAACCAACCCGTTAGCATCGACATCAGAATTACTGACCTTCTGGCCGGGATTCGGGACGCTAATCCGTACATTTTGAGCGGCGATGTTGTTACGGTTAACGAGGCTGCACCAATTTACGTCATCGGCGGTGTAAATTCTCCGCAGGCGATTCCGTCACGAGGTGACCTCACGGTCTCGAGGGCTGTTGCGACGGCAGGCGGTGTAGCGAGGAACGGTATAGAGAGCGCGGTGACCGTCTATCGGCGTTCGGGGGGAACCACAAAGGTTATTGAAATGGACCTGCGGGCGATCGATGCTGAGTCGGCCGAAGACATGACGCTTCTTCCGTTCGATATCGTTGAAGTTGGGATGCGGGGAAACGAGAAGAGATTGTTCCCACCCGTCATAATGTATGACCGGATGGGAATGGGTGACGGCAAGCTGTTTCCGCTCAGGATCGTGGACTGATGAGCTTTGGGTATTGTAGAACCCTCAATAATTTGTTTAAATAGAGGATTGTCCCTTTCGTTAAATTTAACTTTATATGTCACAACCCCAACCTAAAATTAGCAGGCGTTCACGCGCTCTTCTGTGGTTCCTTGGAGCTGCCGTTGTTATCGGTACTTTGCTTTTCTTTGAGCAGATTCAGATTCTTTATCTCGTCTCGACGCTCGCTTTGATCGTTTTGCTGCTTATTGTGGCGTTCTCGGATCTCGAGAGTGTTGGCATCGAAGCTGCGGAAAACGGTCCCAATAAGATTTGACCACTGAATAAATGAAATCTTTTCGAGGTATAAGCGGTTTGTTCGTAATCCTGGCGCTGGTGTGCTCGGTGATGGGATCGTCGCTTTTATCGTCGACGGATGGCGTTCCCCGGCAACTTCGGTGGAAAGGTGACACGATCAAGATCGCGTTGTCGTCTTCGCTGTTTAGGACGGGGCAGATCAAGGCCGGAGCGGACACGCGTCAAGCGATCGAACGGAGCCTTGCGACTTGGGAAGCGGCCGCAAACATCAGGTTTGAGGTCACGTTCAGCGACGAGCAGAACGTTAGCCCGTCGGGGCCGGTAGGCGACGGGATTAGCTTGATCACGATCGCACAAAGTGCGGAGAACGTCCTTTTATTTGGTAAGCAAGCGGAATCGCACCCTGCCACCACGCGGATCTTTTACAGTGGGTCGGGTCAGATTAGTGAAGCCGACATAGTTCTTAATCCCTTTCAGCAATTTTCAACTGACGGGACTTTTGGGACGTTTGACTTGGAATCGACACTAACTCACGAGATCGGTCATCTGCTCGGCCTTGATCATTCGGCGATCTTTGGTTCGACGATGTATCCCAACCACGGGAAGAACGGCGTTTATGCAATGACGCAGTTCAATGCGCGAACGCTTTCGATCTCTGATCTGTCGGGGATTCGCTCGCTGTATCCGGAGAACGTCTTGGATCTGGAATGCTGCGGATCGGTTGTTGGCCGATTGACCAACAGTGAAAGAGAGCCCGCGGCGGGCGCGGGGTTGTGGCTTGAGAG
>JACDAK010000281.1 GCA_013695495.1 Blastocatellia bacterium
GCCGAACTTAGATCGAATATCGATAACCGACGATGCCCCAGCACTGCCCCATTCCAAACCTCGGTCCCGACATCATCCGGCCCCCGAGGCTCCAGCGCGCACAGCATTATCGATACCGCCTTGCCGGCTGATTCTTGATTCTCACTTCCAACTATTCCCGCAATTCCGCACATCGACTTTATATCCCCATGTCACGCACGGCTATCTATCTGAGACGGAGATCCCAGTCCGTACTAATCGGTTATACAGAGCTCAAATAAACGTCAGGTCGTCTACGTACCGCCGGTGCCAGAGTTCTAGCATCCAGAGCATCCACAACTCATGCGAATGGTCTCGGCGATTCCGTTGGTGCTCGTCTAAAAGTGTATCTATATATTTCTCGTCGAAATACCCTCGCTCGCGAGTCCGTTGGTCTCGCAGATCGCTCACAATTCGCGCCCTCAACTGTTGCTTGATCCACTCTCCGATCGGCACCCCAAAACCCTGCTTACTCCGATGCAATATTTCGTTCGGAACCGTTCCCTCCATCGCTTTTTTTAATATATATTTCGACACCGAACCATTCATCTTCAGTGTCGACGGGATGGTCATCACAAACTCGATCAATTTATGATCAAGCAGCGGCACTCTAGCCTCAAGACTGTTCGCCATGCTCATCCTGTCGACCTTCGTTAAGATGTCCCCGGGCAAGTAGGTTTTGCTGTCAAGGTAAAGAAGCTTGTCAATCGCTGAGCCGCCGCCCACTGCGTCTGCTAGTTTCCTGTAGAGCTCCTCGCCAATGCCAAAGGTGCCGTTAAGTTCCTCCGCGTAGCCCTTCGCGTACAACGCCCGCCGACGCGGCCCATTGAAATGAGAAATGCTGTCGATGTATCTGTCGTTCCCCGCTAGCCCAATGTTATAGAGGTAATTCTTCCCGGGAGCTCCGTGAGGGAGGCTCATACTTAACTTCTGCAGCACACCCGTCCGGATACCATGTGGTAGGCGAGCGAACACGTCCCGGCTTTCGTTCGTGGTATAACGAGTGTATCCGCCGAATAACTCATCGCCGCCGTCCCCCGAAAGAACGACGGTCACGTACTCGCGAGCTAGCTTTGAGACCATGAACGTCGGAAGTGCGGAAGAGTCCGCGAATGGCTCATCGAAATGCCAGACCAGCTCATCGATTATCTCGACCAGGTCCGGGGTTACGACAAATTCGTGATGCTCGGTTCCGAAATGCTTGGCTGCGACTCGCGCGTACTTCAGCTCATCAAAACTATCCTCGTTAAAGCCGATCGAGAAAGTCTTAACCGGCGTGTCCGAAAGCTTCGACATATACGCGACGACCGTTGATGAATCCACACCGCCCGATAGAAATGCCCCCAGCGGAACATCGGAGATCATCCTCACACGAACGGCCTCTTCAAGTTTTTCGCGTAGCGTGCGGACATAATACTCTTCGGACTGCTCAGGCTCGTCCGCGTCAAACTTGAAGTCCCAATACTGCCGAACCGATGTCTCGCCATTCTTCAAAACCACGTAATGGCCCGGCGGCAACTTTCTTACGCCTTCGAAAATACAGAACTCTTCCGGAACGTAACCGAACGTCAAATACGCGTCGAGCGCACTCTTGTCGATCGATCGCGTCAAACCGCCATGCACGAGCAATGTCTTCAGCTCCGATCCAAAAACGAAATCCCCGTTCGGGATCTGACTATAAAACAGCGGCTTCTTCCCGACGCGGTCACGGGCAATGAATAGTGTCTCTTCGCGAAAGTTCCAGATCGCAAATGCGAACATCCCGCGAAGCTTACTTAGGCAATCGACCCCATATTCTTCAAACGCGTGAACCACCACCTCCGTATCCGATTTCGATCGAAATCGGTGACCCAGCGACTCGAGTTCCCTGCGAAGTTCTCGAAAGTTGTAGATCTCGCCGTTGAAGACAATCGCTAGATTCCCGTCCTCGGTGTAGATCGGTTGCTGGCCCCCCTCAAGGTCAATGATCGACAACCGACGCATCCCAAGCGCAGCCCGCCCGCGCACGACCATACCCTGCTCATCCGGACCCCGATAAGCAATGACCTTGCACATCCGATCAAGCAGAGCCTCTCTCGGCTCTAATGACGCACCCCTGTCACGGGAAATGAAACCTGCTATTCCGCACATCTTCTTCTAAAACTACTGATCAACTGAAAATTTTTTTATTTTTACATTACCCGGTCTTTGCGCTGCCGCAACCCCCGCGCTCGATGTGCCAAGCATTAATGAAATTTATATCGCATTAAGAGGGACCCGCGTGTCATCAACATTACACAGTATGATTGAAGAGTCATTATACTTAAGGCGACAGTTCAATCCGCAACGAATTGCGTTCGTACTTAAGTATACTCCGGAAATCGGCCATATTCTTGTCTGAACATTATTCAACATTGGCCGCGCCCTCGCTAGGCGTGTTCACTTGTCGGCAGTGGATCGGAGAGGATAATGAGACTATCTCACAGAAAGGCGTCTAGATGCGCCTCTATTGTCACAAAATGGGAAGATCGCGGTACAACGTAGCTCATATTGTTAATTCCGGAAATATCATCGGAGGAACTGAAACAGCTACACTGAGAATTGCGCAAACGGCGGATGTGAGCACCTTTAGGAGCATAGCGCTTTTTCCGTCGGACGAGTCTGCGCGGGAGAGCCCTGTAAAACGATTGTTCGAGGACGCCGGTTTCGACACCGGCGAGTATGCGAAAGCGGAACCTAGTTTTAGGCGGCCGATGAACTTCTTGAATGCATCGCGTTCTATCGCACGGGAGATCAAACGACGGGGCATACACCTGGTGCATTGTTCAGAAACGCTCGCCGCACACTATTCTGCATTTGGGGGACGGTTAGCCGGCGTTCCGGTGCTTTGCCACGTCCGAAATCGGATCGAGGAAATATCCTTTCGCGATCAAACTTTCCTTCGGCCTGTTAGCCATTGGGCTTTTGTTTCAAAGGATACTTGGGATCACTTCCCTTACAGAGTTCGTGCAGAACGCGGCACCGTGCTCTACGATGGCATCGAACTCGCTCCACTATGTTCGAATGACGAGAGGCATCAGTACCGGACTGAATGGAAAATTCCCAAAGAAGCGACGGTTATCGGCATGATCGCGCGGGTAGCACCGCAAAAGGACTATGAAACACTCATCCGCGCTGCGGCCGAAGTGGTAAAGGCTGAACCGAACGTGCGGTTCATGATCGTCGGAGATCATAACCAAGCCGACGCACACCGGGAGCACTACAATTTGATCCGAAAAGATATCGTGGGCCTGGAACTTGAACGGTATTTCATCTTTACTGGGTTTCAAGCGAATGTAACGAAGTTTTTGGATCTCATGGATATTTTCGTCCTCAGTACGAACGCAGAAGGGCTCCCGCTTGTTATCATCGAGGCAATGGCGCGTAATAAACCGGTCGTCGCAACAGCGGTAGACGGCGTCCCCGAGATCGTGATCCAGGGCGAAACGGGCTTCCTTGTGCCGCACAACGATCATCTATCTCTTGCGTCACGATTGCTCACCTTGATTCAAGATCCGATCGTAGCGAACCAGTTTGGTGAAGCGGGGTTCCGCGCGGCGCAAACCAAGTGGAGTAGCGGGCGATTTGCAAAGGATTTGAACGAGCTCTATCTGCGAGTCCTCAAGTCGGAGCAAACGAACGTCGAATCCGGCGCGAACTTGGGCAGCGGACCGATGGTCACGAGGCAACAAGACACCCCATGAGCATCTCTTTGCAAACGGCTAAAACTTTCGAAGCTCACCCGCGAAAGACCAAGGTGATCAGAGCGCCATCGTTTTCGCCCGTGCGAATCCTGGCGGACATATCTGAGTTATATAAATATCGTGACCTGCTCCTTACGTTAACCGCTCATCGGGTCAAGGTGCGATATAAAC
>JACDAK010000282.1 GCA_013695495.1 Blastocatellia bacterium
GGATCTGTGGACCCAACATGCATCGGCTGGATAAGTGTTAGGGGACTCTCAGTAACGGACCAGAGCGGCAAGCAAGTTCCGATCACGGTGACGGGCCTTCCAAATCAAACGGTAGTCTTGGCCGGCGGAGTAACCATAACCTTCAACGAACAGAGCCTTGCGGCTGAAGGCATTACTGTCAACGCCATGCGAATTAATATCGGTGGGTTCAATGCCGTGATCGCGTCGGCTCGGTCGACCATCATGTGCGGCACCGGAGGCCCGACCTCGGCGGAGGTAGCTGTTTCCGGACGCACCCTGATGAGGTCCGGCAGGAGCGCTGGCGGAGTCACGCTGACGCTGACAAGTTCCGCAGGCAATCAATATACTGCGACAAGTGACGGCAGCGGTAGCTTCACGTTCGCTGCGGTGATAGCTGGTGACACTTATGTGCTCCAGGCTACACATCCGAACCTGACATTTCCGTCGCAGGTGTTAGACGTTTCAGACGAAATCTCAGGGCTTGTGATCCGCGCGAACTAGCGACGGCCGAATACGCTAAAAACCGGCTGAGCCCTCGTGCTCAGCCGGTTTTTCATTTAGAAATGGTGGAGGCGGCGGGAATCGAACCCGCATCCAAAGGTTGCGACCAGTGAAATCTACACGTTTAGTCGATTCACTTAATTTTCGCCGCGGTCAAGCAGATGAACCGACAAGACCTCGTCCGCAGCTAACCCGGCTTACTTTAAGACGTGTCCGCAGGTGGAGAACGCGCCCGAGCCTGAACTGAGTTATGCCTCCACGGGTCGCATCAGGCGAACTTCCCGCGAGACATCGCTGGAGCTAAAGTTAATTAGGCAGCGAGAGCTAATTCTTGATTAGCATTTGTGTTTTGCAAGTTTTGTTAACGAGCTCACCTACAAAAAGCCCGACGTGCATTCAAAGATCTAAACAAGCCCCTGTCGAAGCCTGTCGCCCCCAAACTTGAGGTGCCGGAGATTCCGGCGAACTGAAACCCACCGTTAGGCGGACAGTCAGTGTACGACATTAAGATGAAGAATGGAAGGGCCGAGTTGTTTGGCGTCTGCAACGGCTAGCAGCTTCATTACTAAGGAATGCGAATCGTTAACGTCCCGAAAAATGCCGTCACTGCCGCGAAACCGTTCAAAAAGCGATTTGTGATCCGCGAGCATCACGCACGCCAGCTTCACTTTGATTTGCATCTCGAGATCGGCGGTCATTCCTCGGCAAGAAAGTTCGCGGCGAATTTCTGCTCACACGCATGTCAAAGCAGCCAAAGAACTGGCTGCTTATCGAGAGAGACGACAACTTTGCCGACACCGACTGGCGGCTCAAAACAATTTTGCCCCTGGACTAAAGCTCGATCTTTTCGTTCGCGCCCCATTCGGCGGAAGTGCCCGTCACCAAAGCCTTAACAAACCCCGCGAGCTCGACCAGTTTTCCAGATTCGGCTTCCCAGTACTCTGCACTTTCGATATCGACCTTAAGTAGACAAAGATCCGGCGAGTCCAAACCCTCAGGAAACCACGCCTTCAGCACCGGATTCCACAGTTCTTCGATCTTCGTCCGGTCCTTTACGATCGTCGCGCGTCCCGAAACTGAAACGAACGTGTCGTCACCTGGCTTCGAATAAGCGGCATTCACGCGGTTGTCTTTTTCGATCTCTTCAACCTTGTGAGTCTGGTCGCTTGTGAAGAACCAGAGGTTCCCTTGCGGGTCAAGTTCCTGGGTCGACATAGGCCGGCTTCGCAACTGGCCGCCATCGATGGTCGTGAGCATACAGAAATCGATACCCTCCGTTAGCTCCTTCAGCTTCGCGATCGATTCTTCTCGTTCTCTTCTCATGATTTCTTTTTCGACCCCTTTGCTGTGGAACTGGATTTCGAAGCGGCTGGTTTCGAAGCGGCTGATTTCTTTGCGCCACCTGTCGCCGTCGATTTCTTCGGGCCGCTGGAAGCTGTGGATTTCTTCGCACCGCCCGAACTTTTCGGTTTGGCCGCAGTTGATTTCTTAGCGGCGCCCGACGCCGGTTTAGACCCTGTCGATTTCTTAGCAGTGCCCGACGCGGACTTTGAAGCCGAGCCGCCGGATTTGCTGCCGCCAGATGTCGATTTCGCCGTGGACTTACCCGCGCCTGATTTCGCACCGCTCGACGACTTGGCTGTTGACCCAGATTTAGGACTCGAGCTGGTGGTTGACTTCTTTGCGGACGATCCGGAGCTTTTCGTGGACGAAGAGCTTTTGGTAGCACCGCCGCTAGTTTTTGTTGACGAGGATGTCTTAGTCGTTCCGCCGGACTTAGTTGAGGCCGATCCAGGTCTCGACTCTGCCTTACTGCCTGCCGCTGACGTCGCGGCCTCGCCCTCAGCGATCATGGCTTCACCCGCTCCTTGCAGAGCACCCGCTGCAGCGCCGGCCGCGGCTTTCGCAACCACTTCGCCTGCACCGGCCGCAGCCGCTAAGAGCACGTCGCCGGCTCCAGAGGCGGCACTTGAGAGCACGCCGCCCGCCGCATCCTTCGTTTTTCGAACGAGCCCCTTAGAACTCGATTTCGATGATTTTTTTGTCGCCATTTTTATTCTCCCGTTCGCCCAAAATTAGAACGTGTACGCGCGCGATACACTCCCCAGCCATTCTGCAACGGCTGTGCCACCAACAAACTAATTGCGAATCAAGCTGCCTTTGAATTGGCGATAAGGGTGGGGTATTTGCCTGTCCAACAGGCTGTGCACGACGCGGCGGAATCGAGCCCGATTGCCTCGAGCATTCCTTCGTGCGAAAGATAACCGAGGCTATCGGCCCCGATGTAGCTGCGAACCTCTTCCACCGACATCTGTGCCGCGATCAGGTCTTCCTTTCGCGGTGTGTCTACACCGTAGTAACACGGCGAGATCGTGGGCGGACAAGAGATCCGCATATGCACCTCAGCCGCACCGGCGTCGCGGACCATCTGCACGATCTTTTTCGAAGTTGTCCCGCGAACGATCGAATCATCCACCAGAACTATGCGGCGCCCTTCGATCAGATCCTTGATGGGATTGAGCTTAAGCCTCACGCCAAACGAACGTATAGACTGCGAAGGTTCGATGAACGTTCGGCCAATGTAGTGATTGCGAATGATGGCCTGCCGATAATTGATATCTGATTCATCCGCATAACCGATCGCCGCGGCAACACCGGAATCAGGCACAGGCACCACAAGATCTGCTTGCGCCGGATGCTCGATCGCCAACCGTTTACCCATTTTATGCCGCGACTGATTGACCGAACGCCCGTAGATCGTCGAATCGGGCCGCGAGAAATAAACGTGCTCGAACGTGCATACGGCCGGCGACTTAGCTTCGAACGGCTTCAGGGACTTCAGCCCCGTCCGGTCGATGATGATCATCTCACCGGGTTCTACCTCGCGAATGTACTCCGCATCGATCAGGTCAAACGCACACGTTTCCGATGCGACGCACCACGCCCCCTTGAGCTTGCCGAGTACGAGCGGACGGAAACCACGCGGGTCGCGCACTGCGACAAGTGCCTGCGGCGTAAGAAACAGCAGCGAGAACGCTCCTTCCGTATCCCTGAGCACCGATTCGATCGCCTCGATCACGTCGGCTGCGGGCGTACGGGCGATGCTGTGCAGGATCGTTTCGGTATCAGATGTTGAGGAAAAGATCGCGCCCGCCTTTTCCAACTCCGCCCGCTTCTGCGCGGCAAATGGGAGATTGCCGTTATGGCAAACAGCTATCTGCCCGTGCTGGCATGTAACCAGAAACGGCTGCACTTCTTTGATCGTATTTTTACCCGCGGTCGAATACCGCGTGTGGCCGATGGCTGCAGGTCCCGTCAAACGGTTCAACACGTCCTCGGTCAAAACGTCAGCAACCAGCCCTGGCGAGCGGAATTGCAGCAGGTCCGGCCCGTCTGCAGAGACGATGCCGCAAGCTTCCTGCCCGCGATGCTGCAGCGCAAACAGCCCCAGCTGCGTGATCGTCGAAGCCTCAGAATGCCCGAATATGCCGAACACACCGCACTCTTCGTGAAATTTGTCGAGAAGGAACTCTGTCATCTGGTTAAAGGTTAGCAAATGAGGCCGCCGTAATCTAACGGCCCCCAAGCGGCGATTCGTGTAGACACTGCTTCACGCCGTGAGCGTTGCCATCGGATCGTTCTTATCAGCGCTCCGCTGGCCGAAAAGCTGTTTGCGAGCGAGGTAACCGCGCACGTCGACGTTCATTACCGCATAAATCAAAGCGTTGTCAGCGTTGAGTTTGACGGGCGTGTTCCATTTTAATAGAGCCTCAGCTGCCCTGCGGTTTACGGTGTATGAGTGAGCAAGGAAATGTTTGCCGGCAACATCGAAATGATCGTTGTACGGCTGCGAATAGAGATTTCGGATCATCGTGTGGTTATAACGCAGAAGCCCGAGGGCGTGCTGCACGTGATAGAGCGCGATCTTCACCCCGCCCCAGGCCGGTCTGTAACCGCCGCCTTCCCAACCCCAATATATGAGATCAGCATCCTCCGGAACCGCCGCGACCATTTCAGCAATAACGACCTCATCGACCGCAAACCTAACCACATCATCCTCAAAGATCAACGCCCGCTCCGCGCCCGATTCAAGAAACTTCTCGTAGATCATCCGATGGCCCAGCGAGCAGCAGATGTGGCCCAAGGTCATCGCCTTGTTCCGTCGATCGGTGCGGCGGGCCAGTGCCTCATCATATATGCCATCGCTTACAAATTGCTCGAGCGAGACGTCGCGTTTGTCCACTCCATACACGAACTCAAAATTACCCTCGCCCAACTCCGTCCGCACATTCTCTTGCCGATCCTCAGCTCTCGAGATAGTGAGGACATAGACAGCGTCGTGAATTGATTTGAGAGCGGGCGAGAGCATTTATGAATCTGCAGGCACGATCCTGCCACGGCATTCGCCGAAGCCGATACGGCGGAAACCTTCGCGTTCGCAGTACCCTTTCAGGATTATCTCGTCCCCGTCTTCGAGGAAACGCCGCTGCTCACCCGAGGGAAGCTCGAGGGGTTCAGTGCCGCGCCAAGTTAGCTCGAGCAGGCACCCGCGTTCGTCCTTTTCCTTTCCGCTGACGGTTCCGGACGCCATAAGGTCACCCGTCTGCAGGTTACAGCCGTTGGAGGCGTGGTGCGTAAGCATTTGCCCGAGAGTCCAATAAAGATCTTTCGGATTCGACCGCGAGAGCATATGCGCTTCTATGTTCTCCTGCCGCATATTCTCGGTCTGAATATAGACCTCGAGCTTGATATCGAGCCCGCCGAATTTCTGATTCGTCTCGTCGTTCAGATACTCAAGCGGCTGCGGGTCATCAGGGTCCCGTTCAAATGCCGGCACCCTAAACGGCGCCAGTGCCTCCATCGTCACGACATACGGCGAGATCGTCGTCGCAAAACTCTTTGACAAAAACGGCCCAAGCGGCTGATATTCCCACGCCTGAATGTCCCTCGCCGACCAATCGTTCACGAGACAAAGCCCGAAAATATGCACCTCGGCTTCTGAAATGGGTATCGGCTGCCCCAGTTCATTTCCCCGCCCGACAAAAAACCCAAGCTCCATCTCGTAATCCAGATTCTTCGCCGGAATATAGACCGGCGGCTTCTCCGCATCGCTCCGGTTCTGTCCCCAAGGCCGCTTGATGTCCGTCCCGCTCACAACGATGCTCGAAGCCCGCCCGTGATACCCGATCGGAATATATTTATAATTCGGCATCAACGGATTATCCGGCCGAAACATCGACCCAACATTAGTAGCATGATAGATCGAACAGTAGAAGTCGGTGTAATCACCAATACGGTAGGGAGAGCCAAAAACAACATCATCTCGTTTGTGCATGCCCAGTGCGATGAAGTCCTGAACTTTCGGATCGACATCTTCTTTAAAGATTTTGTAGAGTTCGTACCGTAACGCCATCAAACGGTCGATCCGCACGTCAGATAAATCAACCGCCTTTTCCGCATCAAACAGGAAGTACGGCACAGCTGAGCCTTCAAGTACCTCTTGAGCAAAAAACTCAAGATCGGCTACTAGATCCCCGATAATAACACCCGCACGGTGTTGCTCGTTTTGCGGAGCGAATACACAAAACGGCAAATTCTGTATCGGAAAATCCGTATTCGGGTCGTTCGCTGACTCAACCCAACTCTTCAACTCCGGGTCGTGCGTTTCATTGATTTCGTACATAAAAACCCTTTTTAGCGTTCAATAATCCGATGCCACAGGCGGAAACACGACCGGTAGGGAGTGCGTCTCAACATCGGCAGAGGTCAAGACACTAACAAATTTGGAATGTTGTCTCCCTGCCCATATAGAACATAGTCGACAGCAGCCTCTACCTGCGTCTCCTTCCAAAGATATCTGCGGCTGCCGCCACGTGACCAGACCGATTGTTCCGCCCCGATTATCCCGGCGGCCCGCAGTTCCCTAGTAGCGTTCGCCTTGAATGCACTGCCCGGTTGTCCCGCGGACGACAACTGTCAATTGAAACACACTCCCTAAGGGTCGTGTTTCTGCCTTTCACAACAACCCCAGTTTCCGCAGGTCTTCTATCGGTTCTTCAAAGGAGCAAGAACCGAATGAGTGCATGCCGCGGCGGCGGAGGTACATAAGGTGGCCGGTGGTTAGGTGGTGTTCGTTCCGCCAGCTCACGCCGGAAAGATTAAAGGTGAAAACCTCTTCGAACTCTTCTTCCATCAGGTCTTCGAGCACGCTGGCGCGATAGCTTTCGCGGGCAAAGGCCGTCATTAGGAGGACGTTCAAGAACCCATGCATCGTGCCCTCGGGGGCGTCGGGCGCATACGTCAACGGCCGAAAACATCGTACCGGATGATGCAGCCCCGCAGTCGCCTTGAATGGCACATTCGCCGCCATGCACGTTCGGACGAACCGGACCACGTCACGCGACGAAGGGAATGCATCGCTCGTCACTCCGCCGGTGCGGATCTTCGCCTTTTGCCCCTGCATCGCAAGCACAGTGACAAGATCGACAAACTTGTCGCCCATCGCGATCTCAAAATAAGCCGTCACCCCCTCGGGCAAGATCTTGACCGTGTTTTCGATCTTAGACATCGTCGATGCCTTAACCTCTAGAACATCGATGACGGAGCCGGGACCATTTTCGCGGTTAAAATCGGCGACCTGCTTCATTGTCGCGTTGATGTCCTCGCCCGCGAGTGCGCTTAAACGCCAGGGGTCACCGGAATCCGGCCGGATAAAATCACGTGCATGCTCACTAAATTCTTCTAGCCGCGACGCGGGCACGATGAAACGCCCGAGCATCCAGTTATAATTGCTGTGCCGATAGGTGGCGTAGTTGAGTACCGCCTCCTGCATCGAGACCTGCGACGGCGGAAAGAGCCCGGCGTAATCTATAATGCCGGCCAAAAGGATGCGAACTGCCTCAAGTGGCTCCTCGGAGGCGGCTTGAACGTTCATCGTTACGTTTTCAGAAGTCTGGCTGATATCGAAATCATAATGTTTCGCGGCGTGTTTTACAAACATTGCTCACGTGGCCTCGGCCAACTTGTTTTCATTAAAAAGTTCGGTTATCTTGTCATCACCGTAATGACGGAAAGCAGTTTGAAATGCGTGTTTTAGGCATCGATCCGGGTAGCGAAACGCTCGGCTGGGGCGTGATAGAAGGAACCGGGTTGAAATATGCCGCGGTCGATTTCGGCACAGTTCGTTCCGATACTAAGAAGGCTTTCTCCGAACGGCTCCTGACCGTTTACAACGGCGTCGCGGACGTTATAGAAAAATTCGGCCCGGATGTCGTGTCAATCGAGGACACGTTCTATGCAAAGAACGTAAGCGTTGCGATGAAACTCGGCCAGGTTCGCGGCGTCATCCTGCTGCTTGCAGGACAACGCGGAATAGAGATCGCCGAGTATGCTCCCAGATTGATCAAACAGACTATCGTCGGCCACGGCAACGCCGAAAAGCAGCAAGTCGGCGAAATGGTTAAATTGCTGCTGCGGTTAAAAGCGGCCCCAAAACCTCACGATACGGCGGACGCACTCGCGATCGCCATTTGCCATTTCCACCATGCGGGAATGCGTGACCGGATCGCGAAAGCTAAGTAAAACAAACACTTACCAGAATATGAAATTCGGACTTTTGTTCGTATTGATGACGTCGTTGTGCGTAGACGTAGCGGCTCAATCGCGATCCGCCGACGTCGGGCGGACTGCGGTCGTGCTCGACGAGTCGCTTTCCCTCCTGCGAAAAACACCTAGCCTATATGCCGAGACGATTCAGCGAATGCGGCGCGGGCGTATTGTTAAGATCGAGGGAGTGCGCCAGGCCGACGGCGTAACGTTTTATCGTGTAACGGCTCTGCCGGAGGTCGAAGGGTGGGTACAGTCT
>JACDAK010000285.1 GCA_013695495.1 Blastocatellia bacterium
TCGGGCGACTTCGCGAGATACGACGCTGCAGACGAACGGGTTACCCTTCGTGGAAACCCGGCACGTATAGAAGACGCGAAATCCGGGAATGCGCAGGGAGCCGAAGTTACGGTATTTTTGAGAGAAAATCGGGTCGTCGGCGAAGGACGGTCAAAGGAGAATCCCTCCGGAAGGCTTCGAACAGTTTACAAGACCAATTAAGCCCGCATAGTGGACGAGCCAGTAAAACACAGCCAATCGGACAACGGCCACCATATAGAGGACCCGGCGCTCACGTCGCTCATCGCATCTTCACTTCAAAAAACGTACGGAAGGCGGAGAGTTGTGGATGACGTCAGCCTGCACGTTTCGCGCGGCGAGGTGGTGGGCCTGCTCGGCGCGAACGGGGCGGGCAAAACGACGACGTTTTATATGATGGTCGGCCTTGAGAATGCCGAGAAAGGGAGAATCACTCTGAGCGGACAGGACGTGACGAAGCTGCCGATGTACCTTCGGGCGAGGCTCGGACTGGGATATTTGCCGCAAGAGCCGTCGATCTTTCGTAAACTGACCGCCGAGCAAAACATCCTTGCGGTGCTTGAGACGCTGAGAATAGGCCGAGCGGCCCGGTTTGCCCGCCTCGAAGCATTGCTCGAAGAATTTGGGGTCACGCATGTAAGAAAGACGCGCGGTGATGCGCTGTCGGGCGGAGAGCGGCGGCGCGTTGAGATCGCCAGATGTCTGGCGACGGAACCGCTATACATACTGCTCGACGAGCCGTTCGCGGGCATCGACCCTCTCGCTATCGATGATATCCGCGATATCATCCTTTATCTCAAAGATCAGGGAATCGGAATTTTGATCACCGATCATAACGTTCGCGAAACCCTCGGGATCACCGACCGCGCTTACATAATGTCGGATGGAAAGATACTACGGAGCGGACGACCTGACGAACTCGTTGACGATCCGGAAGTTCGACGTACCTACCTTGGCGAGCGCTTCACCCTATAAAAGGATGCTTTTCCTTTTTGCCACGAAACCTCGTATAATTAAGTAGTTTGATACAATTAGATCACCGAAATCTTCATCGAAGTAGCAGGGTCGATTTGCCCAATTATGTCGTCGCTCAGACTCACAACTAACCTCCAGCAGCGAATGGTTCTGACGCCGCAACTGCGTCAGCGAATCGAGATGCTGCAGATGACGTCGATGGAGCTCAACGAGCTGATCGAGCAGGAGTTGGTAGCCAATCCGATACTGGAAGAAGTTCAGTCGGGCGAGGAAGTGCAGGAGATAGGCGACAATATTCTCGATCAGAATTCTGACGGCGTAAGCGATTTCGACTCGCCCGCGAACAGTGACTCGGCAGCTGCCGGCAACGGCGAACTCGACGGTTACGATAAGGTCTCTGCCGAGACGCCGAGTGAGAACGGCGCCAAATCGGAAGCTGATAACGAAGGCGGAGACGATATAAGCGAATCGTCGCCCGACGATTCGTTTGAAGAGATTGATTACGGTCGAGAGTTTCAGGACTATCTTGATCCGGGCTATCGCACGCAAGAGATCGAATACAAAGACGACGCACCAAGCTTTGAACAGTTCCTATCCCATACTCCTACACTGAGTGAACATCTTGAGTGGCAGCTGACGATGCTGCAGATAAGCGACCGTGTTGAAGACGCGGCAACGAGCATTATCGGCAATCTGGATAGTGACGGGCGGTTCATGGCGACGATCGACGAGATTGCCGAAATGTCGCGATGTTCGCTGGATGAAGCAGACGAGGCACGACAGGTTGTGATGGCGCTCGACCCGGTAGGCTGCGGTGCGATCGACGTTAAGGAATGTCTGTTGGCGCAGCTCGAGGCGAACGGGCACGGCGACGACCTTGCGGCCGAGCTTGTGCGCGATCATCTGGAGGATCTTCAGCCGCATCGACTTCAGCACCTAGCCAAGGCTACGGGACGCGACCTGCACGATTTGGATACTGAGATCGAAAAGATACGAGTTCTTGATCCGTTCCCCGGACGCCGATATTCGTCGGAAGATGCCGTGTTTGTTGCTCCGGAAGTTTACATTGAAAAACTTGAGGGCGATTACGTGATCTACTTCGCGGATGACGGAAGTCCCCGTCTTCGCATAAGCCCGACGTATCATCAGCTGTTGGACCAGACCGAAACATCGAAGGAAGCCAAGGACTTTATCAAAGAAAAGGTGCGCTCGGCGGTGGATCTGCTGAGGAATATCGAGCACCGCAGGCAGACGATCTATCGAGTTGTTGAGTGTATCGTGGATAGGCAGCGTGATTTTCTGGACGATGGCGTCGAGTTTATTAAGCCGATGATGTTGAAGGACATTGCGGAAGATATCGGAATGCATCTTTCGACGATTTCGCGTGTAGTAAACCGCAAATATGCACACACGCCGCAAGGAGTGATAGAGCTGCGGAGGTTCTTTAGTGAAGGCATGATGAACGAGGACGGCGAAGAGGTTTCAACACGTATCCTGAAGCTTCGCATCAAGAAGCTCATCGAAGACGAGGATACAAAGAAGCCTTACACCGATGAACAGATCGTCAAGATTCTCAGCAAAGAAGGTGTGAAACTTTCGCGGCGCACGGTTGCGAAATATCGGGATCAGATGAATATACCCGGTTCACGCGAGCGGAAGACAGTTATTTAGTTTCGATTTATTCATTTTGCCCACGAACCGAAGGGGGAGATATATGAAATTTGAATACACCGGACGACATATTGAGGTGACGCCGGCACTGCGGTCCCATGTAGAGGACCATTTTGAAAAGATCGATCATTTATTCAAGGGGAAACCGGCAAAAGCGCACGTGATCATTGAAGTAGAGCGTGGTCGGCACCGTTCGGAGATCGTACTTAAGTGGCGAAACGAGGTACTTACGGCGAACACTGCGAACTCGGATATGTACGTTTCACTTTCACAGTCGATCGATAAGATCGAAAAACAGGCACTGAAGCTCAAGAACAAGGTCATCGATAAGGCCCACAAAGCGAAGAAAGCCGGCACCATTGCGAGTAAAGCACTCGACGTAGAACCCGAACCGACCGGCCCCCGAATAATCCGGAGTAGAAAATATGCGGTGAAACCTATGACTGAGGACGAGGCCGTGCTTCAACTGACTAACGATTCCAATAACTTTATCGTGTTCAGGAACGCAGAGAACGAAAGAGTGGCAGTAATGTATTCACGTTCGGACGGCAACTTCGGCTTGATCGAGCCATAAACTGATCATAATTTGCGTAGAATTTCTGTTAAAGAATTCCTGGAGCGCTCAAGCGAGGAACTACAGCTAAAGGTAGTTGCGGGCGGATCGGGTACCGAAAAGCAATTCATAGACTCGGAAAGGATGCAGAAGCTGGGTCTCGCGCTCTCAGGCTTTCACGATTACATCCACAGCGGACGTGTTCAGATGGTGGGCAAGAGCGAAATTTCGTTCCTTGCCCAGCTTTCGGACCAAGATCGCAGGAAGGCAGTGGACTCCCTTCGGCCGGAAGACATTTGCTGCATCCTATTGACAACGGGGCTTCAGCCGCCCATTGAGCTGTTTGAATTTGCGGAGACGCGCGGGGTGCCTATAGTTCAGACCCCCGCGATCAGTTCTCGAGCGATAAGCCTTGTCACCGAACTTCTGCAGAAGTTGCTTGCGCCGGAGATCACGGTGCATGGCGTGCTGCTGGAGATGTACGGGATTGGCGTGTTGCTTTTTGGTGAGTCGGGCATCGGAAAGTCAGAATGTGCGCTTGATCTGATCACGCGTGGGCACCGACTCGTATCAGATGATGCGGTGCGTCTCAGGCGAGCTGGCAGTCGTCTTGATGGGTTCGCACCTGAGTTAACGGCCGAGCATCTTGAGATCCATGGGCTCGGCATTTTGAATGTGCGCGATCTTTTCGGCGTTTCTTCTATTTGTGAAAAGATTCGCATCGACCTTTGCATTGAACTCGTTAAATGGGACGAGATGGAGCATATCGAGCGGATCGGCCTTGAGATGCGTGAGAAGGTCATTTTTGAGGTGCCAACACCGCAGTTCACCTTGCCGGTGAGCTCCGGGCGCAATCTTTCGACGCTTCTTGAGACGGCTGTTAGGGTATTCCTGCTGCGACAGTCCGGACTTGACGCGGCTCAGCAGTTGGTTGAACGTCATACTGAGATAATCAGCGGTGATCAGAAAAACTGACGATTATGGATAACGCGGCAACGTCTGAATTTACTTCTGCTCATCGTCTTGTAATAATCACGGGGCTGAGCGGGTCGGGCATGAGTTCGGCAACAAATGCCTTTGAAGATCTCGGCTATTTCTGCGTTGATAACCTGCCACTGACGATGCTCACCACATTCGCGAGGCTGCTGCAGCCCAACGAAGAGGAGATTCATACCATTGAACGTGCCGCTCTGGTGATAGATATTCGGGAGCGGCATTTTCTTGCGCAGTTTCCGGCCGAGCTGATCAAACTCGCATCCAAGGGGATCCGCCCGTTCGTTTTGTTTTTTGAGGCTTCGGATGATGTTCTGCAGCGGCGGTTTTCGGAAACCCGGCGTCCGCATCCCACTGACACGGGCTCCGGGCTTCTGAATGCGATCAGGGCTGAGCGGGAGGCGATGGCACCGGTACGGGAGACGGCGGACCTCATTATTGATACGTCCGACCTGACGGTGCACACCCTGCGGCGGCTGATGCTTCAGCGTTTCACATCGGACGCAAAGGGCACGCCAATAAAAATTCAGCTTCAGAGCTTTGGGCATAAATACGGAACGCCGCGGGATGTAGATCTGATGTTCGATGTGCGCCACCTGCCAAATCCCTTCTTTGTGCCCGAATTGAAGGCTAAAACGGGTGATCATCCGAAGATCGTCGAGTTTTTGAAAAAGCATGAAGAGGTTGCGGAGACGATAGGACGTTTTGATGATCTCTTAGCGTATCTGCTGCCGTTCTATCAGAAAGAGGGCAAGTCGTATCTTACCGTGGGGATCGGCTGCACAGGCGGGCGGCACCGTTCTGTGATGGTTGCGAACTCCATGGCGGATGCACTTAAGAAAACGGGCTTCCACGTTTCTGTCGTACACCGAGATATGCAAAAATAGTTCAATTTTATGAAGCATGTTGGCGGAGTGATAGTTTCACACGGGCAGGTGGCGACTGAGTTGCTGGCAGCAGCAGAGACGGTTGTAGGCGACCTTGGACACATCACCGCCGTTTCGATCGGCTGGCATGATGATGTGGAAGTGGCGAAGGGCGAGATCGAACGGGCTATCAAGCAGGTAAATGAAGGCAGCGGCGTAATGATATTAACGGATATGTTTGGGGGCACGCCGACTAACATCTCTGCTATGTTCCTGAAACCGGGCGAGATCGAAATGGTGACAGGGGTCAACCTTCCGATGGTCATCAAGCTTGCATCACACAGCAAAGATACGTCTCTGACGGAACTTTCGATCATAGTTGAAGAGCAGGGAAAGCAGGCTATTCACCGAACCGCGGCGCTTCTGGAACCTCAGCGAGCGAAGAAAGATGCGTGACGGGACGATAACGATCGTTAATCGCCTTGGGCTTCACGCACGCGCGGCGGCCCAACTTGTCAGATTGGCGGGGACCTTTAAGAGCCGGATCGTGATTTCGCGAACCGATGACGGTATCCACGCTGACGCAAAGTCGATTTTGAGTGTACTCACACTCGCCGCGGCCGTTGGAACAGAACTGCTCCTGGTCGCCGACGGTCTGGACGAAGAAGCGGCCTTCACGGCAGTTGCGGAACTCGTAGCGAATCGATTTGGCGAATCTCAATAAACATATATGTATAACAACGAATATCCCGGTAAAGGGAAGAAGGTGGCAGTGGTGGGGGTGCCCCTAGGGTTTGCGGCCGGGAAGCGGGGAAGTGAGCTGGGCGTTGAGGCGATGCGAATGTCCAAGGTTCGCGACAAAACCCTTGTAGAACATCTGTCGGATCTTGGATATGAAGTTAGTGATCTTGGCGATGTTGAGGTCCCGCGCCCCGTCGCTCCTGCAGCCGATGCCGACAATCCGAAATACCTAGCAGAGATGGTGGAAGCATGCGCGAATATGTCCTCGAGGCTAAAGTCGGTGCTCGATACGGGAGCCATGCCGATAATCCTTGGCGGGGATCACTCGATCGCGATCGGGACGTTTTCGGGAATAGCCTCACACTTTCATGAGCGCGAAGAGGACATCGGATTGATATGGTTCGATGCTCATGCCGACATTAACACACCCGAGACCTCTATGTCGGGAAATCTTCACGGGATGCCATTGGCTCATATTTTAGGCCAAGGCTGTGATGAACTTGTAAACCTTGAAGGTTATGCTCCGAAATTGAAGCCAGAATATTGTGCACACATTGGGGGACGGGATATTGATCCCGGCGAGCGGCGGAGGATCTATGACCTGGGGCTGCGCGACAATTTCTTTACGATGTGCGACATTGACCGGCGCGGCATGCGTGCGTGCGTAGAAGATGCCATCGCGATCGCATCGCAGGCCCCTGGGGGTTATGCGGTCACGTTCGATGTGGACATGATCGATCCGCGGTTCGCTCCTGGGTCTGGAACTTTAGTGCGGGGCGGTACGACCTACCGAGAGGCCCATCTGGCGCTCGAAATGATCGCTGAGCACGGCGGGATGAGGTCGTTTGAAATTGTTGAAGTCAATCCGCTTTTGGACCAGTCAAATATCACAGTGGAACTTGCGTGCGAACTCGTACTTTCTGCTCTCGGAAAGACCATTCTTTAACATATGAAAACCCGAGTAGGCGTTATTTTCGGCGGCCGTTCCGGCGAGCATGAGATCTCGATACGTTCGGCCGCGACCGTGCTCGAGCAAATCGATCGCTCGAAATATTCGGTCGTGCCGATCGCGATCAGTAAGGATGGTCACTGGATAAATCCCAAAGATTCGGCGGCCTTCTTTCCGACAATTTCGGAATCGCTGTTGAATGGGATCGAAGGAGCAGATGGCAGATTCGGCCTTTTGGGTGATAGAGGATACAACGGGCTGACGGTGATAGGGGATGCGGCACCGAGTATAGGGCTGGACGTCGTATTTCCAGTTTTGCACGGAACTTATGCAGAGGACGGGACGATCCAGGGCCTACTTGAAATGGCGGATATTCCATATGTAGGGTGCGGGGTTCTTGCGTCTTCGTGCGGCATGGATAAAACGGTGATGAAAACGCTTTTCCGAGACGCCGGACTTCCGCAATGCCGATACACATGGTTCCTACGTTCGAATTGGGAGTGTACGCCGGACGCGGTGATCGACAAGATAGAGACCACACTAGGATATCCTGTTTTTGTTAAACCTGCGAATCTTGGTTCATCCGTGGGCGTTTCTATGGCCGCAGATAGCCAGCAGCTGCGGGCAGCCATAGATCTTGCAGCGGAATATGATCGCAAGATCATTGTCGAAGAGTCCGTTAAAATGCGCGAGATCGAATGTGCGGTCCTCGGCAATGATGAACCGGAGGCGAGCAAGCCCGGGGAATATATAATTCGCGACAAGCAAAAGGCGTTTCTTGATTATACAGAGAAGTATTCGGGAACAGGGAACAACGAGTTTGTTGTTCCTGCCGCGCTGTCGGAAGAGTTATCGAACAAGATCCGGGAAATGGCAGTCAGAGCTTTCAAAGCAATCGACGGATCCGGGTTGGCACGGGTCGATTTCTTTTTGCGAAGCGATAACGGTATGCTGTTAGTGAATGAAATCAACACTATGCCGGGGCTAACTGACGCTTCGGGTTTTCCGAAAATGTGGGCGGGGTCCGGCGTTGAATTCACCGAAGTGATCGACCGTTTGATCGTTTTGGCAATAGAGCGGCACGCGGATCGGTCGAAGAATAAGACTAATTTTGAGAGTAAAGGGGGATAATGAATATGTCAGTAGCAAAGAATATCGAGATAACGTCGACATCTGAGGTCAGCTTTGAGGATGCGATAAAACGGGGAGTGGAGCGGGCGGCACAGACGATCGACAACATTCAGGGAGCTTGGATCAAGGAACAAAAGGTGACGGTCGAGGGCGGCCAGGTCAAGGGTTACCGAGTGATGATGATAATCACCTTTGTCCTCGCAGATGCCGGCGAGTGATCAGCGAGCTTTTTCAGCAGTATAGCCCTTGCGCGTTCGAATAGTCAGACCCGGACGGTTTACTCGAAGCTCAAGGGCTCTCCATTTTCCGTCCTTTTTGTCGTTGAGGGGTTCATAGCCCAGAGTGTAGAGAACGCCGAGTTCATTTACGATACTCTCGAAAGCGTCACGCATCTCGAATCCCCCCGGAGACTCAACGAAACGCCCGCCGGACCGTTCGGCGAAATTTTCTAACACCCCGCGGTTCTGCCTAATCGATGCCGCGCTCTCAGTACGTAGAGACATATCTACGGTGTAGATGACGGCATTTGCCGACATCGCTGCGCGAAGCGCGCGATCGGATGAGCGGCCGCTTTGTGTGTCGGCACCGTCGGAAAGCACGATGATCGCGCGGCGGCGTTCGGGACGTTTATCCAATTCCTGGGCGGCTTTATAAATCGCGTCGTATAAGACCGTCATGCCATACGAACGGATATCGAATATCTTTTCTGAAACGTCACGCGAAGCGGAGAAATCTTGTACCAAAGCTACTTTTGAATCGAAGCGGTAGATTGCGACTTGATCGTCTGGGCGCAGGCCATCAAGAAACTTGATGGCGGCCGATCTTGCCAGGCTCACATTAGTACCCATGCTGCCCGAACTGTCGATAAGGATGACCGCCGCAAACGGTGTTTCTTCTGCCCCAAAGGTTACGATTGGTTGCTCGACGCCATTCTCAAAGATAGAGAAATTTGTTTGCTTGAGCCCGCTGACGTGTCTGGCGTTTTTGTCGCGAACGGTCGCGTTCAGCACGACCAATGTGGAATCGACAGAAATGACGTCCTCGTCCTGTGAGGCCGCTGCCGCGGCCATGCTCAAGACAAGCGAAGCGACGAGAAGCGATCTGTGCAGCGTCGTTCGGCCTTGAAGGGTTACGATCATGGTATCTCTACCGGCCTCTGAGATAGCGGGCCAATTTGATAACGGTATTCGAACTCTGGATAGCGACTGCGGAAACCGAAAATCTGGATGAACGTGAAAGTTCGTCAACGAGCATCACGGTCTTGCTTTTCATGAAGTGGAGAGCGGCCATCAGGCTATTCGATTCAGGGCCATCTTCATCTTCCTCATCCGCCGACCGAAGATTCAGCGGCTGCCGATCGTCGCTTCCACCAAGATCGCGTCGAATCCGCGATACCAGTTTCTCAAGGTCGGCGAGATGTTTCTTGTCTTGAGCTGACAAAACTGTCTTCTCATCAACCGAATCGGTGAGTTTTTCGACCAATTTGAGAGCTTCCTGGCCGCGTTGAAGCATGGCTTCATGCTCTTTTCGCTGCTGCGAGATCTGACGGTTGGTCAAAAGATCGCGCACAGTTCGCGCGGGAGCTTCACGATTACGTTCGTCAGACGGTGCCGTCGGGTCGGCGACGATCTGCGCTGAAGCGGTCAACGCACCGCCAGCGTACGATATCAGGAGCACCAGCAATGAACAAAGGACATGAATCATCAGCCTAGTTGTCTACAACCACCTGAGCATCGGGCGAGATGCCCGTAACAAGCTCTACTAACTTAACCAGAAACTCGTCTTCCGCAAGTCCGGAACTGCGCAAGGTTATCCATTCGGTTGTAAGGCCGCTGCCCCCTCGCCCCTCAACCTTAGCGTTCACGGAAACATTGTTGTTTATCCCATCGATCGACTGGACCTCGATGGTAAGGCTGTATTGGCCACGAGACCATGCGTTGTCACCAAAGTCGAGAATCGCGTAACGCTTAAGTTCGGATTGTGCGACAAGCGGGCCCCGTCCGAAAACGAACGGCTGCGTAACGATTATGCCATCCAGCGGACGTGAAGAAGCCTCATCGATGATGAGTTTCTTTTCCTCGAGTGCCAGACGGATATTGTCCAACAACATGTCGCGACGCGAGGCCATCCGATAGGGATTGGCGAGCGGAGCGCGGGTCGTTGTTTTACCTT
>JACDAK010000276.1 GCA_013695495.1 Blastocatellia bacterium
AGGTTCGCCGCTGCCCATGATGTCGTCGTCGGTCGGTTCGAGATAGTTGCGGATGCCGACGATGGTCAGCAAGGAACTGATCAGAGCGACGCATATTACGGCCGTGCCAACCTGAGAGAAGGTGAACCCGCGTGCAAAGAAACCGCGAGGCAGTTCTGGCACGGGTGTCGGTTCTTCGCGTACGATCTCCGATTCGATTATGTTATTGATGCGGCACCAGAGTGCCTGGGAATTCGGCGAGAGATCTGTCGAGAGTTCTTCGAATTTAGCGTTTTCGAGAATGGCAGTGAAGTCGTCGTAGAGCTTCTTGCAGGGCTCGCAGGTAGCCAGGTGGTCCCGGACAGCGACGGATGTTTTTTCATCCAGATCGTCGTCCAAAAATGGACTTAGAGATTCCTGACAGCGATTGCAATTCATAAAGTTGATGCAGACAATTAAGCTGCTGAGAAAATAGGGCTGATCGGCACAATTCTCAGTTCAACCATATAGATTAGCGGGCACACAGAAACGTTGCCCGACCGAAATATAATCATCGTGGAGACGCCTGATACGGCACGCCAAGACGCTCTCTTCTCGCCTTGATTTATTGATCTGTTGTTTTCGCAAGCAGGCCGCGCAGCTTAAGCCGAGCCTTGTGCAATTGCGATTTTGATGTCCCGACGGAGATGCCCAAGCGGCGGGCAACCTCTTCGTGTTCGTAGCCTTCGACGTCGTGAAGGAGAAACACGTTCTTATAACCTTTCGGAAGTTCGGCCACTGCATTCTTCAGAGCAATTCGGTCGATAACCTGCATCCTGCTCGGATTGCCGGAGCCGGTGACCGTCTGTTCGGGCACTTCGCCGTCATCAGAAACCTTTTCGTTTTTGAAGCTCCGGCGTCGGAAGTGCATCAGAACCTGATTTACCGTTAGGCGGTGGAGCCATGTCGAGAATGCAGAATCGCCGCGAAAACTTCCGATCTTGCGGAAAAGCTGGATAAAGACTTCCTGTGTTAGGTCCTCAGCTTCGGTCGGACTTGAAGTCATTCGAAAGCAGAGGGAATAGGTTCGGCGGTGGTAGCGCTGATAAAGAAGCTCAAAGGCCGGGATGCTGCCGGACTCGGCGTAGCGACAAAGATCGATGTCGGGTGTTTGCTCGTCGAAGGTGGGAAGGGGCTCGGCCGGCCGGAACGCCGGGTGCAGGATCGCTGCAGTCGAAGTAGAAGCGTCAGCTTCAAAGGCGTAAGCGGCGTCCGGTTCGATCGCTACGGAATTTGATCCCATAAGAGCTCCTGGAAATGGCCTTCAGAACGTTGAAAGGAAAGAACTTCCTGAATATCTGCAAAAAATAAATAAAGTAAAGCCCCTATTCGATGAGCATCGCTACAATTAGGTTGTCCGGAAATGGAAACTATTCTCGCCTTATTTTGGGGCTTGTTCAGAACTTAATGTTACGACGAGCGGACGATTTCGACAAGCTTTCTTTGACGGGAGTCCTTTTGCATTTCTAAAATTTCGAGGACTGATATAGAATTTGGAATCCCCTTAATCCTTACACAATATGCTTTTTCTTACCCAGTCGGCGGCAGTGTACGGCATCGACGCTATAATAGTGGACATAGAGGTCAATATGCGTCCGTCGTCGAACGAACAGGACCAGTCGCCCAACGTTACGATCGTTGGGCTGCCGGATACGGCGGTGCGCGAATCTCGGGAGCGAATAAGAGCGGCGATAAATAACAGCGGATTCTTTTTTCCGTTTCTAAAGACGACGGTGAATCTGGCGCCTGCCGATGTTCGGAAGGAGGGGGCGAGTTTTGATCTGCCGATCGCGCTGGGAATTTTGGGGGCGAACGCGGACCTGGGCAGCGGGGAGAATCTGGAGAACACGCTGAGCGTTGGGGAGCTTTCGTTAGATGGAAGGGTGAGGCCGGTCCGCGGAGCTTTGTCGATCGCATTGACGGCTAGGGATAACGGGATAAAGAACCTGTTGCTCCCGGAGGAAAATGCGAAAGAGGCCGCGGTCGTTCGCGAGATAGATGTTTATCCGATCAGAAATCTAAAAGAGGCGGCGGCACTGGCGCAGGAACTGCAGGCCGGCACTGAACCTTCGATACCGACGATGAGGCTGACCGCGGATGATCTGAAGATAAACGCGGAAAGCTATAAGGCGGATTTCTCGGAAGTGCGGGGACAGGCGACTGCCAAGAGAGCATTGGAGGTGGCGAGTGCGGGCGGACACAACATCTTGTTCATCGGACCCCCGGGGTCGGGCAAGACCATGCTGGCGAAGCGTCTGCCGACGATCTTGCCGCCGCTGGAATTTGAAGAGGCTTTAGAGATCACGAAGATCCATTCGGTTGCGGGGCTTACCGGGCGGTCAGGGTTGATCGTGGATAGGCCGTTCAAATCGCCGCACCACACGGTCTCGCAGGCGGGGTTGATCGGCGGGGGATCCATGCCGAAACCGGGCGAGGTCTCACTGGCGCATTTGGGCGTGCTGTTTTTGGATGAACTGCCGGAATTTGACCGCAGCGTGCTGGAGGTTTTGCGGCAGCCGATGGAGGACAAGCAGGTCACGATATCGAGAGCGGCATCGTCGCTGACGTTCCCGGCGAATTTCACGCTTGTTGCCTCGATGAATCCTTGCCCGTGCGGTTACTTTGGCTCGACGCGGGAGTGTAAATGTTCGCCGATGCAGATACAGCGGTATGTCGGGAAGATCTCAGGGCCGCTGATGGATAGGATCGATATCCATATAGACGTGCCGGCGGTTAAGTTTAATGAGTTGCGGGGCCGCGGGACGCCGCAGGGCGAGACGTCGCAGGTTATACGCGCGCGGGTGAGAGAGGCTCGTGAGCGGCAGCTTTCGCGGTTGAATGGCGAGGGGGTGTATTCGAACTCGGCAATGTCGCCGGGGCAAATACGTAAATATTGCGCGCTTGATGCGGAGAGCGAGGCACTGCTCGAAAAGGCGATGCAGCGGCAGGGGCTTTCCGCACGTGCGCATGACAGGATTCTGAAGGTTTCGCGGACGATCGCCGACCTCGCGGGGAGCGAGAATATCGACTCTACCCACATCAGCGAAGCGATAAACTATCGCTCGCTTGACCGAAACTATTGGACTTGAGAGATGCTATCTGCAAAAATGAACGAAACGTTAACTAATTTGATCGGTTCGGGAATATAGATGACATCCGAAAACCTACTTGGCTTTGACGCCCTGCCGCAAACTATTCCTCACTTTTGTCTTGAATCGTTCAAGCGATATAGCAAGCCGGACGCTTTGTCTTACAAGATAGGCGAGGTTTGGCACCGGCTCTCCGGGGGAGAGGCGATAGAAAAGGTGCGCCGAATAGCTCTGGGACTTGCGAGATCAGGTGTGAAGGCTGGTGACAAGATCGCGATAATGTCGGAGAACCGTCCAGAGTGGTCGTTGGTGGATCTGGCGATCTTGTCGCTGCGGGCGGTGAATGTGCCGATCTATACGACACAGGCGGTGAACCAGATCAGGTACATTCTGGAGGATTCGCAAGCGAAGATGCTGTTCATATCCGGAGATAAACTGTGGAAGCACGCCGAGAATGCGGTGCTGAGCAGCGAAAGGCTGGAAAAAGTGGTCTTCTTTGAGGCTGAGGGAGTCCCGGAGAGTGAGCGGCGGGCGGTGACGATGGAGCAGCTTGAGGCTGCGGGGCAGGAGAAAGGTGCTATCGACAATTATGATGAGTTGTTAGAGCAGGTGAAATCGGACGACCTGGCGACGATCATATATACATCCGGAACTACGGGCGAGCCCAAGGGTGTAATGCTGACGCATAAGAATTTCACATCAAGCGTGGTGGCGGTCTCCAAGGCTCTTCCTATTTACAACAGCGACCGCTCACTGGCCGTACTGCCGCTTTCGCATATCTTTGAACGGACCGTTTTCTATGTTTTGTGTACGAATGGCGTGGCGATTCATTATTGCGCGGCATTTGACCAGATCGCGTCGCATCTGCAGGAAGTTAAACCGACGATAATGACGGCAGTGCCGCGGTTGTTCGAGCAGGTTTATCACAAGATCGTGAAGAAAGGGAAGGCCGCAGGCGGATGGAAGACGTCGCTATTTAATTGGGCGCTCGAGGTCGGGCAGCAGTATTGGCATGCCAAGGATACGCACGCATCTGTTTCACCTGTATTGGCGGCGAAGCAAGCGCTGGCGAGCAGGCTGGTCTTCTCAAAATGGCGTGCAGGGGTTGGCGGGCAGCTGAGGTTTTTTGTTTCGGGCGGGGCGCCACTGTCGAAAAAGCTTTCCTATGCCTTCTGGGCGGCGGGTATACCGATCTTGCAGGGCTATGGGATGACGGAGGCATGCGTGACTTGTGCGAACAGGCCGGACGACAACAAGGTCGGTTCGATCGGCACTGCGTTCGACGGGATCGAGATGAAGATCGACGAGACCAACGGTGAGATCCTAGTGCGCGGACCGAATGTGATGAGGGGCTATCTGAATAAACCTGAGGAAACGGCACGCGTGATCGACGCGGACGGGTTCTATCACACCGGCGATGTTGGTTATGAGGACGAGGACGGACACTTTTTTGTAACGGATCGGATCAAGGACCTCTTTAAGCTGTCCAACGGAAAATATGTGGCGCCGCTGCAAGTTGAGAGTTTGCTAAAGCAAAGCCCGCTCGTCTCTCAGCCGGTAGCAGTGGGTTCAGGGCGCAAGCAGGTCGGAGCGTTGATCGTCCCGGACTGGGACGCGCTGAAGGAAGCTTTGGCGGCGGACGGCATTGAGGCAGAAGGCTCGCGGGAAGAGCTTTGCGCGAATCCGCACGTGATAAAGCGCGTGCAGCGCGACGCCATTGAGTTGACAAGGGAAATGAACGATTACGAGCGCGTTAAAAGGGTCTATTTATTGCCGCGGGAGTTTTCGATCGATAAGGGCGAAATGACTCCGACGCTAAAGATCAAGCGGAACGTGATCGACGAAAAATACGAAGAGGCTATAGACGAGATCTGCGGAAGCTAGTTGCCGATCTCTGAGGCTCGGTCAATTTCGTTACGAAGCTTATCAAGAGAGCGAAGGTCCCGCTTTTTTCCGATGAGGGCCTCGGCTAGTTGGAAGAGGGGTTCCGGAATCTCAGCGGCTTCGATTTTCTCCAAAACATCTTCGGCAGTCTGCGGATATCTCTCGTAGAACTCTACTTCAGCAACGCAAAATTCACATTCGGTCAGATGACGGCGAATGTCGCCAGAATTGGCGACCGGAATATCACCATTTTGAAATGCCACTAATGTCAGCGACGTAGGGCAATCAGTACTCTTGCTGAAGTTTGTCATTATTATCGACTATATGGGCGTATTATAGCGCAAAGTGCGACAGGGGAGAGAGACAAATCTACACCTTCGGGTCAATTTCGTTCTCCGCACTATGTCGTGAATAAACCTGTAATGCCGGTCTTCTTCCACAACATCGGGCAATTTGAGTGAAAAACATTCAAAAAGCATGTAAAAACCTGTTGCTCACGGCCATCCAATCTGCTAATATCAATATTGCAGTGGGTTGTTAAGAAACTCACCTTACTGCGAACCACTCAGGCGGCGCTTACCCAATCGTCGGCTCCCGAACACTCCGAAATCGCAACGCATCTCTCATTAGATCGTTATCGGTAAAGCCCGGGCGGACTTCTAAAAAAACAAACTAGGTCTCTCATTTCGGCGAGCCGCTTTCTTGCGGCATGCACCTATGTCCCCGGAAGCAGCGATGCTTACTTCACATATGAACTCTACCAAGCAGAAAGAACGAATACCCCGCAATGCCCAGGGAAGGCAGATAAAGATCGGCAAATGGAACGATATCCTCAAGGTTTCTGACGTCAATCAGATCTGGCTGGAACTTCACCGCATCGTCTCGTCACATCCTTTGGTCAGGGCGTCGAAGCGGGCGGGCTTTCTTGTTGAAGAAGGGAAGTATAATGCGTATACCGACCTGACGCAGGAGCTGTTCGTTGCTCTGTTAAGCAAGGACCGTTTTCAACACTATGTTGATACGGGGATGACCGATTCTGAGGTCGAGATCGAGATCAGCCAGATCGAGCTGACGAATATGCTGACGGCGGAACTGCGCAAGCGGTATCCGGAATCTTACAGGTTGGCGCGGCGGGTATCGACGTTGGTGCAGACAAGCAAAACATTCAAAAGATTTGATAATGTTGGAAATCCGGAAGCGCATCGCAAACTTGCTGACCGGTTATACGGGTTATCGAGTTGGAACCCGGAAAAGATGCGGCGCGACGTTCAGGAAATGGACGAGCGCGTTAAGGTTGTGTCATTTCAAAGCCGCGATACGCGGATGGTGGGGTGCACGGGCGACGCCCAGATCGTGATCAGCAATGTTGAGCTTGAAAAGTTGATAATACGGGTGTTGAAGGCGATCGATTCGCCGGTAGACGTAAGGTCTCTGAGGGGCTTTGTGATGTCGCGTCTGCCTATCATGGACATACATCTGGTACCGGTTGGCGGTTCGGGTGAGAGCGAGGATGACGACCGAGCACCCTTTGAGATCGCCGACTCGCGTGAGACGCCGGAAGAGGATCTTTTCCGTCACGAAGGCGAAATGGAAGCCATCGGCTTCGTAGATAATTTCTTGGAGAGTCTGAACAAATCTGTCCGCGGCAAGGCAAAGCAATACGAGCGCATGATCAACGTGCTTTGGCATTGCTATCTGATCTCAGACAGCGGGACGCAGCTAGAAGTTGCTGAAATGCTGGGCGTTTCCGATTCGCTGGTATCTGATTACAGGAAGAGGATCGAAGCGAACCTTCAGCAGCTTTCGTTTGACGGTGTCAATGAGGCGCGTCAGTTTGAAAAGGCATTGAAGCAGAAGGTCAGGGAAATGATCGACGTTGAAAAATCAGCGGCGGTAGCCTAGCGGTCAGAGGCGTGAATCTTGGACATTGCGTCTGCGAAGCGAGGGTCGCTGCGAAGCGGGTCGAGGCTTCGGTCTAGGTCAAAGTGGGGTTTATTTTCGTTGCCCAGTTTAATAGCTTTGTTCAGCCATTTGAACGCGAGGTCCTTCTCGCCGAGGATCGAATAGGTAGAGGCGACCCAATACGCCATGTCGTGATCTGCTCGTGAGATGTCGAGAGCGGCATCGGTAAGCTGAGCCAGTGCTTCGTCGCGCCGGCCCGCACCGGCGAGGTAAACGGCATAGAGAGGCCGGATGCCGTCCATTTCTGGATTTTCTTTAACTATCTCCGACATTAGTTCGATGGCTTTCGCGGAATCGCCGGCATAATAGTAAGTGCCTGAACGAAAGATCTTGAGCATCGGGTGGTTGGGCTCGGTTTTCTCGCCCTTCTCGATCTCTTTGATCGCTTGGTTATAGTCCTGTTTGTAAATGAAGATGCGAGCGCGATTGTAAGCGGATACGGCACGTGCAGCTGGATCGAGACGCGATAGCTTTTCAAACGCCTTTAGCGATTCTTCGTACTCACCGTCTAGTCGGTGGATCACACCTTTGACGAAATAAATAGGTGCTTCGTTGGGGAATTGCTTTTGTAGAAGTTCGATCTCAGATCGGGCTTTTCTCTTTTCCCCGCGTGCCATGTAGATCATTGCCATGAGCACACGAGCTTCGACGACGTTGGGATCGTAATAGAACGCTTTGGTAAAGGCAGTTTCGGCGTGGGTGTAGTCGTCGGGGCCGCCGATGCCTTTCAGCACTCGGTTAGCGTAGCATGCGCCGAGTCCGCTGTGCGCGAGTGCGAAATGCGGGTCGAGTTCAACGGCTCGTTTGAAATTTCTCATCGCAGCGTCGCAGTCTTCTGCGGACAACGTGCGGAAAATGAACCGACCGAAGTGGTCACGCGCGCGCAGGTATTCTTCCCAGGCTTCGTGGTTTTCGGTTTGCCGCCGACCGAGTTTCTCTTGTTCGTTGTCCGAGAGTTCGAGACGCAAGCCCTCAAGAATTCGTTGAGCAATGCCGTCTTGGAGAGTCAGTATATCGCCGCCCTGTGCGTCGATACGATCGCTCCAGAGTATTTCACCGGTAAGGACGTCGAGGAGTTGCGCGGTAACGCGGAGCTTGTCGCCGCCGCGGAGGAAGCCGGCGGAGAGCACGGCGTGGACGCGAAGTTCGCGGCCGGCTTCGCGCGGGTCGACGTCGCGTCCCTGGTATTTGGCGATCACGGAACTGGGCCGCACGATAAGCGAGCGGATCTGTGCGAGTTCGGTGATGACAGCGTCGGCGAGTGCGAATTCATAAAAGTTTGAACTATCGTCATCGCCGAGATTTTTGAAAGGGAGAATAGCAACGACCTTTTTTTCGGTGCCCGTGGAGGTTGTCGTTAACGTGAGATCCGGGATAAACGATGGGGGATTGGAACCGGTCGAACCAGATCGGGTGCCATCGACCGAACGGCCGGTGAACCAGCTTATTGCACGCTTCAACAC
>JACDAK010000345.1 GCA_013695495.1 Blastocatellia bacterium
CACGTCCAATGCTGCCGCCGCTCAAAAGTGCGGCAAGCTTCGCATCCTCACCCGTGAAAACGCTCCGCGACACCAAATGCTCACGCACCTCTTGCATCTCAACCGGAGCAAATCTGATTATTTGGCACCGCGAGCGAATGGTCGGCAACAGGCTGTCCGGCCGAGACGTTACGAGCGCGATATAGGAAGTTTCCGAAGGCTCTTCAAGTGTCTTGAGCAAAGCGTTCGCCGCCGCATCATTCATCTTGTCCGCTTCGTCGATCACGAAAAACCGCGCCCGCGCCTCAAAGGGGCGAAAAAACGCCTCCCGTTCTAGGTCGCGAACCGCATCGACAAAGATCGCCCTGTTATACGGCACAACCGTCGCCACGTCCGGATGATCAGAAAAGAAAACGCGTTTGAAATTATCGCGAAAGCGCTCCGATGATTCCGGGATCGACAGTTGCTGAACACGCGAACAAGCCGCGCATTCACCGCACCCCTGGTGCTCAATAAGCGAACCGCAAACAAACCCCTTTGCAAGCTGCAGCGCAAACTGTCGCTTACCCACACCCGCCGGGCCCGAGAAGATCAGCGAACGCGGCAGACGGTCCTCACGCAGTAACTTGATTAAATGATCTTTTACCGGCTGATTTCCGGCTAGTTTTCTCAACACGGCTGATTAAACCTCGGCTCTCGCAGCAATGCCCAATAGCTCACACACTATGGCGATAACGTTATCATGCGTCTCGTGAATCGATCCGTTTGCGTCGACCGTTCGAAAGCGCTTAGGCTCCTCGGCGGCGATTTTCAGATACGCTTCACGGACACGTGTGTAAAAATCCACGGTTTCCAGATCCATTCGGTTACGCGTGCCGTCAGCATCGTGCCGATTAGAACTCCGCGCGATTGCCGCCGCGACCTCAGCATCAAAAAACAATGATAGGTCGGGCTTTAACCCGCCGGTGGCAAGTTCTGTGATCTGTTTGATGGTATCTGTAGAAAATCCCCTGCCGGCTCCCTGGTATGCAGTTGTGGCATCCGCATACCGATCAGAGATCACTGTTCGGCCAGCCTCAAGGGCGGGTTTTATCAGCAGTTCCACATGCTGTGCGCGGTCTGCCGCGAAAAGCAGCATTTCCGCCAGCGGAGCCACTGCGTCTTCCGTCTCAAGAAACGCCTCACGAAGTCGGCGTCCGAGCCGCGTCCCGCCGGGCTCTCGTGTCAAAACAAGATCGACACTGCGCGACCGTAATACGTCCGCGAGCATCCGAAGCTGGGTCGATTTACCGCTTCCGTCGATCCCCTCAAACGTAATAAACTTCCCGCGCAATTCTTTTACTCAGCCTGACCCTTCCGGTCTTGAGAAATGGTAGAAATAGAGTGCTTGAATATAAGAAAGTCTTGTCCGCCGGCGTCCAATAATACGGAAAATTTATCAAAACTCTTGATTCGTCCCGATAATGTCGTACCCTGCAGCAAACTCACAACGACGCCGATGCGTTCTCGTCGGGCTGAATTTAAAAAGGCATCCTGAATGTTCTGGGCAGCGTGTTTTTCCATTACATTTACTTATCGATTTTGTTGTTTTGACAGCTACATCTGAGAGTATAGCAGATTGCATGCGGGCCAACAAAATTTTTTAACAACCGCACAAGCCCTTATAAGGGCTCGATATAGGTCAATAACTCGTCTCGGCGACTATCCTAATTCGGCGGTCTTCTCAAGGAATTCCCGCCATACTCTGTCTTCGTCACCGAAACCGTCCAGCCAGATCGCTTTCTCGTGCTTCCGATACCACGTAAGCTGACGTTTCGCATAGTTGCGTACGTTTTGCTGTGATAATTCGATCGCAGATTCCAGCGTCCGGTCACCCCGTAACAATTCGCAAACGCGACGGTAGCCATGGGCACCAAGCGCATTTGTATCATCTTTTACGCCTCTCTCCAAAAGATGTTTCACTTCCTCAACTAAACCGCCCTCAAAATGTTCCACCGTCCGCCGGTTGATACGTTTATAAAGAACTTCCCGCGGCGGCCCGAGCACGAAAAGCCCCACTCGCCGTGCAAATTCAGGCGGTTCCGGCCTTTCGCGCCGCACCTCTGTAAAGGGTTTTCCGGTCTGGAAGTAGACCTCGAGCGCCCGCACAACACGAACGAGATTTCCGGGCGGGATAAGTTCGGCAGCGGCGGGGTCGAGCCGCCGCAGCATTCGGTGCAAATGGTCCTTTCCCCGAAGCCCCGCTATACGATGAAGCCGGTCGCGGAAACTCTGATCAGGCTTGTCCCCCTCAAATATCGGCTCCAGCAGCGATCGAAGGTAAAACCCGGTTCCGCCGACAAGCACGACCGTCTTACCCCGCCCTTCGATCTCCAAGATCTTTGCCGTGGCATCCTTAGCCCAATCCGAAGCCGTGTAGTTTACATTTGGATCGACATAGCCAATAAGATGGTGCGGAATCCCCTGCTTCTCTTCATCCGAGGGCTTTGCCGTCGCTATCTCAATGCCTCTATAGATCTGAACAGAATCGAAGTTGACCACCTCGCCGCCGAAATGCTGCGCCACCTTTACACCCAGCGCCGTCTTCCCCGACGCCGTCGGTCCTGCGATCGCAAATATTCGGTTCATTATTGCTGAGCGCACGTCATTCTCTAAACAATGTATTTGAGCAATCTAAAATGCTAATATTCAAACAAAAATAAATATCAGCGGCCCCGCATTTGATGAAAGCCTGAGAGTCTGATGAAAAATAAACAAAATCAAATAGCAGCAATGGCAAATTTAGTTGCCTACGATGAGGCAATGACAGAGGATTACGTCGACGGTGCTCCCCACATTAAGCATGCCTCATTGCGAACATTATATAGTGAACTAGTACTCGATGTTTTCGAATTTGCAAGGAGCACCACAGAGGTGCCCAGTGTTCTGGATCTTGGCGCTGGCGAAGGTTCCGTAACCGTCCCGTTTCTCGAACTAGGGGCCGAAGTAGTCGCCGTCGACATTTCCCACAGCCAACTTGCCTTGTTAAAGCTCAGGTGCGAGAAATATTCAGAGCGTCTCCGGGTCCGAGAAGAAGATATTAATGAAACTCTAAGCACGGTCGATGAGGATTTCGACGTCATAGTTGTTAACTCCTTCCTTCATCATGTGCCTGATTATTTGGGCATGATCCAAGAAGCCGTACAGCGTCTGAAACCGGGTGGTCAATTCTTCTCGTTTCACGACCCCCTTCGCTACGACTCGCTAACCCCAACTACACGTGCATTTACGAGCGCCGCTTATTTCTCGTGGCGCGTGTTCAAGGGAGATGTGTTCGGCGGTCTCCTGCGCCGATTGCGGAGAGCACGCGGAATTTACATCGAAGACTCGAAGTTCGACAATGCCGAATATCACGTCACCCGCAACGGCGTTGACCAAGAAGCTATATGCAAGTTTTTTGACGAAGCGGGTTTTGAATATAGACTGATTACCTACTTCAGCTCTCAAAGCAGCCTTTTTCAGCCTCTCGGTGAGAAGCTAAACATGCACAACTCCTTCGGCATCATCGCCCGCAACGGCTCCGCCAAGTCGCGCTCATGATCAACCTTACGAAAAATAAGAACTAAAAACGACAAAACTGGTGATTATCAATAGCACAAGGAGTGCTCCCATGATCTGCTCTCGGGAAAATTTCATTTATCGTCGCTCCTTCTTACTCAATTTGACGGACTTCGACCGAAAGGCCGCGGCGTGCTGATTATAAATGAATCAAGACTTTTTTCGAACAACCGCACACGCCCGCTCTTTTAAGGTCGCCTTGCTCGCTTTGTTGGTATTGATCGCAGCAGAAGCCGCGGCGATATTGTTCTTGAACTCCGGCTTCTTCATCTTCACGCTCGACGACCCCTATATCCACCTCGCCCTCGCCGAGAATCTTCGCCTCGGCCACTATGGCGTAAATCTTACCGAGTATTCGGCCCCGTCTTCAAGCATCCTATGGCCGCTGCTCCTGATTCCCGTCGCGGGCACCGCTGTGGCCGACTATTACATTCTCATCTTTAACACACTCCTCAGCGCCGGCTCTCTGTTTGTGTGTTTCAAATTGCTGTCACCGCTCGATCCCGGAGCCAAGTCGGTCGGACTCACTGTGATGCTGCTCCTCCTCATTCCCGCCCTAAATCTCGTGGGCATTCTATTCACCGGAATGGAACACTCGCTGCAGCTATTCCTATCGCTGCTGATCGTCGCGGGACTGATTCACGAGATGCGTACAGGCAACGCCGATCGGTGGCTCTATGCCGCAATTGTCCTGGCCCCTCTCGTACGGTATGAATGCCTTGCTTTGTCTTTTCCGGCACTGCTGTTTTTGTTTCTAAGACGCCATCGGATCGGAGCAGTCGCTGCGGGAGTCGGCATCGTCGCGACGATTTCAGCCTTTGCCCTTTATCTGCAAAGCCTCGGGCTCAACCCCTTCCCGACGTCAGTGATGGCGAAATCCGGCATCGTCGGCTCCGGCGGACGTCTCGGATCCTTTGCCGGGAACCTCCTAATTGCATTGCAATCGCCGCGCGGTATCCTGTTGTGTATCGCGGCGACGATGCTTCTTTTCGTCGTGCTCGACCCCGAACGCCGCCGCGAACAAAGGCTCTTTGCGATTTCCATCATGGCGGCGATCGGAGCCCACCTGATCGCGGGCCAATACGGCTGGTACAGCCGCTACGAGATATATATCTGGGCCGCAGCTATCATGTCGCTGCTTTGGCTGCACCAGGGCCGGCTGTGGGCGTTTTTCGCCCGGTTCGGCCGAATACGTGCGGGCCTAGTCGCCGCCTCCGCCGTATCACTTATCTGCGCCCCATACATCTACGCAACGCTCTCCACGCCGATCGCCGCAACCAACATCTACGAACAGCATTACCAAATGCACCGCTTCGCGACCGAATTCTACTCCGAACCGCTCGCTGTGAACGACCTCGGCTACGTTTCATACCGGAATCACAACTACATCCTCGATCTCGGCGGACTAGCATCAGCAGAGGCTTTGAAATTTCGGCTTTCCGCAAGCGATGACGAATGGATGGACCGGCTCGCAACAGAGCGCGGCATCAAGTTTGCGATGATCTATGACGAATGGTTCCCGGCAATTCCCGCAAACTGGATAAAACTCGGCGAGCTGAATCTGAGCAGGACTAAAATTACTCCCGCCGCCGCTTCCGTCTCGTTTTACGCCCTCGACTGCAACGAACTTCCCAGACTGTCCGAGTCCCTCGAGCGGTTCACCCAGTCCCTTCCAGCGAGGGTCGTATTCGAACGATCTCAACCAGCGACGGACCCATGCAACCAGTCCTTGCCATTACCCCGGTAATGTGCTACAGATAGAAGTATGTCAATTGCCCAATCTAAGATCACGGCACAAGGTCAGATATCGATCCCGTCCGAAATCCGGCGAAAGCTTGGAGTAGGTCCGGGCTCCGTCCTCGAATGGAACGAAGACGGCGAAAAGATCATTGTAACCCGGGCCGGACGTTACACCTCTGAGGATGTGCATATGAGAATCTTTAGCCTCCCTCCAGAATCGAGATCGTTGCCCCAACTAAAAGAAGGTATTCGCCAACGCATGAAGAAAAAATATGAAAAGCGTTGATACGAACGCTCTCGTTCGACTACTCGCACGCGACGACCCTAACCAAACATCAGCCGCCGAGTTCTTTATCGCCGATGGTGCGTGGGTGTCTCATCTTGTGCTGGCCGAAACCATATGGGTGCTCGAATCCGTCTACGACCGGGCTCATGCACAGCTTGCCGCAGCCATCGAGATGCTCCTCACCCATGAGCATCTGAGCATCCAAGATGCCGACGTGGTCTCCGCCGCCCTCAACGCTTTTCGCCGCAGGCTTTCGCTAGGCTTCTCTGATTGTTTAATATTGGAAATTGCTAGAAAGGCGGGTCATGTTCCGCTTGGAACATTCGATCGCAGCCTCGCTAAGTTAGCCGGAGCTGCCAAAATTTAAAGCTCAATAAACCTTCGTAACATCAACCCCGGTATAATAATGCCGAATGATGTCGTCATATTTCACGCCCATACGAGCCAGACCAAAAGCTCCGTACTGGCACATCCCGACACCATGCCCCCAGCCCCTGCCTGTGAAGGTGTAGCTGACCACGCGGTCGCCTGAGTAAAGCTTTTCGATAACGAAGAGCTGCTCGCGAAGCCGCAGCGCCGAGCGGATCCGCCCGCCCTTCAACGTCTTCACCCCGTTCGAGCCGACGATCTCTATCTCCGTTGCTCTCCGCGAGTAACCCTTCGACTTAACGTTCACATCATAAAGCGTCCCGATGCCGCGCACATATCGCGACAGCCGCGATTGAACCGTCGATGCCGCAACGGTCTCACTCCAATTCGTAAATGGCGACATATTCTCTGCAACCGTCGGGGTGCTCGTAGGCACGATCTCCATGTAGAAGATTGCACCCGACGCATCCGTCTGATATCTCACCTCTTCACCACCAACCAGCGCCGCCTCGCGAACGCCATAAAACTCGCTGCCATATTGCCGGAACAGAAAGACATCAGGACGAATGTCGATCGGCCGGTCGGTCCGCCCAACCCTTACTACAAGCTTCCCGTCAATCGTCGGTCGCGCGGTCGCTGTCTGCAGTGACGGCATCCATTTCCGCTTTTCATAGATCTGCCGGATCAAGCGTAGAAACTTCGCACGCGAAAACGGCCGATTCGGCTGCAGCGTAAGGTCCGGCCGCAGCGTAAAATACCCATCGCGCATAAGCATCGCGATCTCTGCCCTCCGCGCGAGCGGTATCTCAGATGCATCATCGAACGAGAGGTGATAGAGAACATCAGAGTCGCTCAGGAGCGTGTCCGGCGCTCCCGGCTCGTACAGAAAACTGCTTAGCACACCGGCAAGGTTGATCGGTTTCGCGGTTTCCGCAGTCACATTCGGCCAGGTCCGGCTAAATTTTGACGCAAGATTGTTCATCCAGTTGGAGATCTCTCCCGTGCTCGGAACATCCTCAAGCCACTCGTCCGTTATCTGTTGCGTCGACAGAGCAAAGCCATTGATCGAAAGCATCGACATAAGCCGTGCAAGTTCGACATTCCCCTCGTCTCTCAATCTAGGTGGTTGACGTGAGGTCTTGACCATAAATGGATCAAAATGCCGCCTTCCTTCAAGCGAACATTCAACACCTCGCAGATACGGCTCGGCTTTCTCGAAAACGTTCTCCGAATTCTCCGTCCGCCCGCCGCACGTCGAGGTGTAATATGCCATTATCGGCTTGCCGCCATGCATCGCGACCATCCCTGCCGTCTCGCGAACCGCCCGCGTCCCCATGGGCGTTTCGATCGACACACCCTTATAAACCTGCGACCAAACATCGGGTCGCACGTCGAATCCCTGCCGCGCAAATCTGTCAATATTGGCGATCGCGTACGTCCGCGCTGCAACCGCCTGAGCCTTCTGCGCCTCGAGCTGCGGCAGCGAAAGCTCAGCCGGAACTACTCCAAGCAGATAATCTTCCAGCGGCACCTCATTCACAACCGATAAGGTGCCGCGCGAATTCACAAACACCTCAAGCCGTCCGCGGTACGCTGTCCCGTTAAGCCGCACCGGTGTCGAGCGTTCATCGAACGAACCGAACGAAACCGCCTTGAGCGACGTATACCGCGCCGCCTCAGCGGAGCCATTCACGATGACCTCCCGCAGACCCGGCACTACAGCATCTGCTTCACCAGTAACTTGAGCAGAACCCGTCGTCCTAACCAAACTTCGCACTTCCGACTTCCCTGCAGTACGCACTTGGTCCGAAAGCGCTACCGCGTCCGGCGAATGTACTGTGCGTTTCTCGACAACCACCGTAACGTCGCTAAATCCACGCTGCGCGAGTGCCGCCCGAAACGCATCGGCGTCCTCTTTGGATTCCCGCGGCTCGCCGATCCACACCTTCCACCTATTCGTTTTAGCGTCTAAGCTCACCAGTGCAGATTCGCCGGTCGCTTCGCGCACATCAGCAGCCACAGCTGATGCTTCATCCGCAGTCGCCAAATTCTGGATCTCAAAAATGTAATGATCCACAACAGGCGGACGGTATGCCCGCGCCGTCACAGAAACTCGGTTCGTAGCCAGATGCCGTACCGGTTCGCCCGGGGCATAAGCGAGCAATTGCGAATCTGCGGTCGTAACGTTCACCGACGAAGCGTTCGTAACCAACCCAACCCGGATTCTCGGCTCCGCAGCAATGACGAAAGGCAACTCGGCATCGGCACTCACCGGCACCCACACCTGAACAACAATCGCGAGCAGCAAAAGCCTGGCAGTAATTCTCATAGCCCTACCTCTTTTCCAGAGCGTTAAAAATGAACGGGAACGTTGCGTACGTCTGCCCACGATGCTGCGGGCGAAACGCAAAAAGAACGATCTGACCCTTGCCGAAATCCGTTTCGACGAGCGCAGCCTTTCCGTTGATCAGCGTTTCCCCGAGCATCCAGCCGGATAAAAGAGCATCTCGCATCGCGTACTTCGCGATTGTTCGCACCTTTCCCTCATCCGCGACCTCAAACGCCGAGCTATTCGTAAAATATGCCGGCGTCTCTTCCAGCACCCCGCGAGCAAGCTCATGCTTAGTATCTACCTCAAGCTTTACGATCGAACCCGGGTTATAAAAATCACTCCGCCGCACGCCCGCCAAGACATTTTTGATCGGCAATTCAAAAGTCTTCATCACAAGCCCGCAAGATGCCTCGAAACAAACCAACCGCCCGCCGTTCTCGACAAAGCGTTTCAGGTTCTGCACGCCCGCTTCGCCTATCCCGCCTGCAACGTCGTCCGGATACCTATCAGCCGAAAGCCCTCGAATCATGCCCGCTTCCCCCGTCGATGGCAGAACAAGAACGTCGTATTCCAACGCCCCTGAACGCATCTGCTGATCAGTAACCGATGTATAATCGATCTGATGATTGTCGAGCACAAGCCGCGTCCAGCCCTCGTCCATTGACCCCATCGCACCCTGATAGATCCCGACGCGCGCCGGTGCACGCAGCGGATTCGACAACTTCCCGAAAGCCCCGCCCGCAGGGCCGAGGTTCATCACCGCTCGTGCCTGATCGATCGTGGTAACCGGCCGAAGCGTAGGACGCATCTTCTCCATGTCGCGTATGTCCCACACCGTCTCAACCTCAATGCCCATCTGCAGCGGCAGCGTCCAGCCCGCCACGTCATACGGCGGGTCAGGCGTTCCGTCCTGGTTGATCCTGTTCGGGTAAACCTGACGCTCAAACAAACTCAACACGTTGTTCTTCTTCGGCTGATTTACAAAAACCAAAAAACTGCCGAGCGGCATCTCGTGAAGCTCGTTCCGGTTCTGATCATGCTTGACCCACAGCTCATGGGTCATCTGGTGAACCTCAACGCCCTGCCACGTGAGTATCTCGATCAGCCGCGCGATATTCTCAGATCGCGGCTGACCCGCCCCAATGATAAAAGCCTGCGGCTCGCCGGCTCGCTTTTCCAGATTCGCCTTCCCGATGTTGTAGAAATTGCCGAGAAACCGCTCTCGATACTTCGCCGCCATTTCCAAGATAGAACGACTTGCGATCATCTCCACATTCGCTATGTCGCGCGGCCGCCACACTCCTCCGGTCCACGGGTCAGGGTGACTTATTACCGCTTCAAGAGGCGAATTCAGGCCGCGCACGCGCCCCGTCGCCTTCAGCCGCTCGTTCGTAATAGTGACTGGCGTCATCAGGTCGGCACTTGCCGCTTCCGACAATATCCCGATCGAGTTGTGATAGTAGGGTGCCGTCCTGAAGCCGCCGTGCCACCACATATCAAATGTCGTATTCGTCGCAACACCCTTCACGCCCGCTGCCTGTAGGTCAGCTGCCATCTTGTAGCCCACCAGCCCTACATCCCTAACGATCGATGGATCGATACGCGGATTCGGCGGATCATAGAACGGAGGGATCACAAATCGCGGCCCGTTCTGCCCCATCTGATGAACGTCATAAACGATTTGCGGAAACCACTCCTGCCAATAGAGCTTCGTTATCGCTTGCGTTTCCGCAAGGTTCAGCATGAACCAATCGCGATTGTTATCGTGCCCCGCGTAATGATGATAAAGCTGCGGCGGCACCGTTCCTTCGCTCTTTGTGCCTAGCGTTTTGCGATACCACTCCGCAACCATGTCGATCCCGTCCGGGTTTGCCGAAGGGATCAAAAGCAGGATCGTATTGTCCAGGATCTCAACTGTCCTCGGGTCCGTCGCGGTCGCCAGCTCATATGCCAAATTCATCGACATCTGCGATGCCACGATCTCATTCGAATGGATAGAGCACGATATCGAAACGATCGTCTTGCCATTGCGCACCAGCGCAGCAGCTTCCTGTTCGCTCGCGATGGTTCGTGGATCGGCAAGTCGCGAGCTGATGGTCCGATACTTATCC
>JACDAK010000353.1 GCA_013695495.1 Blastocatellia bacterium
GCCTAAGACCGCCGATTTTGTCCTCGACTATATGCTCGCACTGCCAGGCAACGAAGACGTACGTTCGCTAAACCCGCTCGTCGCCGAAACCAATGACGGCGGCCTCAACGATATCCGCGGCCGCCACATCACCCGGGACGACGTTCACAATGCAATTAAGAACGCCGCCTCCGGCCCTTTCGAAGAAGGATCCGTCGGCGCCGGCACCGGCACCGTAGCTTTTGGCTGGAAAGGCGGCATAGGAACTTCATCCCGCAAGCTGCCCGAGTCTCTCGGCGGCTTCACCATCGGCGTCCTCGTACAGTCAAACTACGGCGGCGTCCTCACGATCGACGGCGTGCCGATCGGTCAAGAACTCGGCCAGTACTACCTACGAAACACTTTAGGCTCCGCAACGAACGAGGCCGACGATAACGCGATTCCTCATTCGGCGGACGGCTCGATTATTATCGTCATCGCCACCGACGCCCCGCTTGATCATCGACAGCTAAACCGTCTCGCCTCCCGCTCTATGGTCGGCCTCGGCCGCACCGGCTCATCGATGACAAACGGCAGCGGCGATTATGCCATCGCGTTCTCAACTGCCAACCGGATCGATGCCTCCGCCCGTGTAAGAAAGATCGACGCCCTCGGCAACGACGCCATGTCCCCTCTCTTCCAGGCCGTCATCGAAGCTACCGAAGAGGCCATCATCAACTCCCTCTTCAAAGCCACAACGACCACCGGCAACGGCCACACCATCGAAGCGCTGCCCCTCGACCGCGTACGCGAGATCATGCGCAAATACGGGAAGGCCAAGTGACCTTCCCGCGTGTTTTGCACTGACGGTTGATTAGAGCGTATCATCCGTCGTCGTATCAACACTCGTCGAGCCTGAGTCCATCGACGAATCGAATCCCGTATCAACGGCCGCAAGCGACGCGTCGTACGTGCCCGCGTCATATATTCCACCAGAATCGACTATTGCCGAATGGTCAACATCCTGCATGATGCTGTTCGGGTCAGCCCGCTCTGCAAAATCGCCAGCCGACGCTTGACTGTCCGACGCCTGATTCGCATAGTCCTCAGCTTTCGCATAATCGCCTTCCGCCGCATACACCTCGGCACTCCGCGCGCTTTCCTGTGCGTTGGCGTCATGATACACAGACCACTCCAGATTGGCCTGGTCGCTTTCCGCCTGACCCGCATGATCCGCTCCCCCGGCGCTCATATCCGCGCCGCGTGTTGCCCACTCGGCATTGAATGCAGCCTCGCGAGCTCCCGCATAATCGCCCTCAGCGATCTTCTCCGCCTGCTCTGCCTGATATTCTGCGGCTTGATCCTGCTTATCCGCAGCGACGGAAAATTCCTGTGCGTCATAAACGCCGAGCATGCTCGAATCTCCGGCTTCGGCTGAAAGCTCCTCCGCCTCGGCACGTGCCTCCGCGGCCGCCCGGTAATCACCCGCAGCTACAAATTCATCCGCCGCCGCCTGTGCCTCTCGAGCCGCATCGGCCGTCGCCGTTTCTTCAGCCTCAGCCGGATCCAACGCACTCTCGAAGGTCCCCGTGGAATAAGACTCCTCAGCCGTAGACAGGATCGGATCGAACACTGAACCCGCATTAGGATCGACACCCATTGCCGCAAACGCCTCGCTTCCGAGATTGAACTCGACAGAATTTGTCGAGATCTCCTCTTGAGTCGGCAGGCCCTCACTCGCTTCCGCCATAAACTCTGCAGCATCCGTCACTGTCTCAAATTCACCGTCACCAGTTCGATCTTCAAGAACAGTGTCCACCACTCCATCACCGTCAGTATCAGCGAACGCAACATCCAACTTTCCGTCACCGTCGGTATCAACTGCGACCATATCGACATTTCCGTCGCCGTCCGTATCAGCAACAGCAGTGTCCAGCATTCCATCGCCGTCGGTGTCCATGAACACGCTGTCCACCTCGCCGTCGCCGTCCGTATCGACCGCAGCAGTATCAAGCATCCCGTCGCCGTCAGTATCTGTAAAAGTCGCAGTCATTTCCGGCTCACCGTCATCTAAGATCGCCTCAACCACGTCCTCGATCAAGGTGCCTATGCCCGACGCCTCGTCGGTAGGTTCCGCGCTGATCTCAAACTCGGTTTGTGAGCCGTCCGCATTAGTTTCAGTTATGATCACAGGTTGTTCATTCGGCATAGTTCTGGTTCTCCTGTTTTGTTGTAGCCCGATTTGGGGCATTGTCCGGTTTCGGATTCTTCCGAATAGTTGTAAGTTTTCCGCAGTCTTTGCCCGGGCATTTCACAGAAAGCTGCGGTTTTCCGGCTAATACGGTCATCGGAACACGCATCGCAGTACCGCAGGATGCGCACTTTATTCTTAACGCATCCGAAGCTTTTTGTTTCTCGTGCTGAGGCTTTGGCGGAGCAGCTCTTCTGATAGTATCGCCGATTATTTTTAAATAACCCTGAAGTTCAGTACTTTTCGCATACTGCGTCAAGAGCTTCAATCGTGGCCCTATGTAAGGCGTCGATGTCATCGTCAACTCGGAGAGCCGCATCATATCTCCGTCATCCGCACTCTGTTGTTCGATCCACGCATCGATGTTCAGGTCGCGATACAGAAATGACGATTTCAGTGACCACGACAGCAGCACTCGGCGAGCGATCTCCTCGTTCCCTACGGTCAGCAGTCCCGCTCGGTCGGCGGTGATCTCGGCCTGACGAGCCCAAGCGAGAAGCGGCATTTCTATAGCTCCGCCGATCAGTGCCGTCGGGCTCAGCATCGCATTAAAGATGCCGCCCGCCATCACGCCTCGCTGCGGTCCTTGCTCGCCGAGCAAGAAGCGGATCACGGTCTTCCACAGTCCGTGCCCCGCCTTGCAATGCCCCAATTCCCGAGCGAGCAGATAAAGCATATCAACGTCGCGAAAGTTCCCGGCCATAGCCGACCCTACGACAATGAACGAGTCCTGATCACTTCCGAACGTCAGCATATCCCACGGCCGCTCACCCGAAAGATAAACATCTGGCATTCGCGCCATTCCGAGAATGCGCGCCGCGCGAACCGCTTGCCCAAAGATCTGCGGCATCTGATTCGGTCCCAAACGCACGCCGTTAAAAGTGACCTCGATCCAGCGCCGACCGACTTTCTCCGAGACCGTCTTTGCGGCAGCATTGAGCGGCTTCACTGATCGCAGCACGGCCATCGCCTTGGCATCCGCTGCCCACGCAAACGCAGACGTGTCCACACTGTACCCGGGAACGAGCGGCCGCAGCCATCTGCATTCTTGGCAAATGATCTTATCGCTACCCAGTCCGGCCCCTTCGCCGCCGCATGTTCGGCAGCGCGGCTCTGCAGAATATTGCGGCTGTTGCTGGCCGATGACCGGCGGAGGTGAAGGAAAATGATGAGGCGGCGGCGGCTGGTGGACGGGCGAGTGCGGATGTTGAGTTTGTTGCTGCGGTGGCGGCGGCGACGCAGAAGTTTGTTGAATGGGCGGTTGAGGAGTTGCCGCTCCAGTTCCCGGCGAAACGACTATTCCTACCCCGCAGAAAATGCAGAACCTTGAACCCTGCACGGGCTGTTCGTGCCCGTTCTGACATCGCGGTTTTGGCACCGAATCGTTTGCCATATTAATAAGCGTAGCCTCCGTAAGGATCCATCGCGGATGACATCGCCCCGAGAACAAGCCACAAGAAATAGAACACGATGTGGAGAAGGCTAGCCGCTATCCCGCCCCAAAGACCGATCCGCGCGAGCATCTTGTTGCTCGCCGGAGACCTTCCGCCCTTTATCGCGTCGAGCTCCATCCATCCGACGATTGCCGCCGGAATTCCCAGGAACGGCCCGCAGCAAAAAAGAGCCGCCACCGCCAGCGCGACCGAGATTATCCCCTTTTGACTGGTGCCGGTGGCTGACGGTGTGTTACTCACGTTCTGCCCGACATATTGCTGCTGCTGTCCGGGAGGTCCCCCGACAAACGGTGGTGGTCCAGAAGCCGCGAGCGGACTCGCACAGTTCGAACAAAATGACGCTTCCGCCGGGTTAGGCTGATTGCACTTGGGGCAAGGGTTCATAGCGAGATCACCGACTCTAGGGCTTGACAGTTCTATGTTCTTTTCGGGTGTTGCTGATAATATAACCTACACTTACGCAGTTTACAAAAACTTTTTACTCAAACCCGCTGCGTCTGGCTTTCGAAATGCAAAAGATACAGAACTACATCGGCGGCGAACTGGCCGAGCCCGCTTCGGGCGATTATCTCGACAACTTCGAGCCCGCCACCGGAGAGGTGTATTCGCTGATCCCGGATTCGGATGAGCGTGACGTGAACGCTGCTGCCGCTGCTGCGAAAGCCGCATTTCCCGCTTGGGGAGCAACTCCGCCGGAAGAGCGTTTCGAGATTCTGATGCGGCTCGTTTCACTGATCGAGCGCGACCTCGAATCTCTCGCTGTGGCTGAATCCGTGGACAACGGTAAACCCGTGTCGCTGGCCCGGTCGATCGACATTCCGCGCGCCATCGCGAACTTTCGATTCTACGCGACAGCCGCGATGCACACCGCGAATGAGTCCTACGACACATCATTACCCGGCGGGGGAAAGGCGATCAATTACACCATGCGGCATCCGATCGGTGTGGCCGGGTGCATTTCACCTTGGAATCTTCCGCTGTATCTTTTCACCTGGAAGATCGCTCCGGCGCTCGCAGCGGGCTGCACGGTTGTGGCGAAACCAAGCGAAGTGACGCCAATGACGGCATCCATGCTCTCCGAGCTGTGTATTGAAGCCGGACTTCCGGCTGGCGTGTTGAATATTGTTCACGGTACCGGCCCAAAGGTCGGCTTTGCGATTGTAGCGCACAAAGACATAAAAGCGATCTCGTTCACTGGAGGAACGAAGACCGGCGAAGAGATCGCACGCACGGCGGCCCCAATGTTCAAAAAGCTTTCGCTTGAGCTTGGCGGTAAGAATCCCAACATCATCTTCGCAGACTGTAAGTACGACGACATGCTTGCGACAACTGTTCGTTCGTCGTTCTCAAACCAGGGTGAGATCTGCCTCTGCGGCTCGCGCATATTTGTCGAACGCCCGCTTTATGATCGGTTCAAGAATGACTTTGTAAAACGGGTCGCGGCACTGAAGGTCGGCGACCCAGCCGATCCGGCTACCGATGTAGGGGCCATCGTCTCGAAACAGCATTTCGACAAGATAATGTCGTACATTGAACTCGCGAAGACCGAGGGCGGCACCATTCTCACCGGGGGCTACGCCCTTTCAGAACCACCTGCGTCAACGAGCGGCGGCGGGTCGTTGAACGGATGGTTCATCGAACCCACGATCATCGAGGGCTTAAAACATGATTGCCGCACAAACCTTGAAGAGATCTTCGGCCCCGTCGTCACCATCATGCCGTTCGACACCGAAGAAGAGGCTCTCAGCTATGCCAACTGCGTTCGCTATGGCCTTTCGGCAACGGTTTGGACCGAGAATCTCTCACGTGCCCACCGCGTCGCCGCGTCCCTCGAATCGGGCATCATCTGGATAAATTGCTGGCTTCTTCGGGACCTACGCACACCCTTCGGCGGCGTCAAAGACAGCGGCATCGGCCGCGAGGGCGGTTTCGAAGCTATAATATTCTTTACAGAAGAGAAGAATGTTTGTATAAAGCTGTAAACTTCATTAGGAGAAAGGGCACCGGCAGACACATCAATGAAAAAGTTTCATCTACCTTCGATACTGTTAGTGCTTTTCGCTCTTCCGTCCTTTACCGCATCGGGACAGACCCGGTCCACGACACCGGAGACTTTGCCCGGCGTTTCACATCGAGAGATCGTTGAGATCACGGGAACGGTCGTTGCTGAGTTTAGTGGACAAATCGTTCACGCTTGCTATCATGTCTGCGGCCTTACCCTACTTGTTAAACTAGATGGTTTGCGTCCTATCCAATACGCGGTGATACAAGTTAAATACATGGATGTGCGTTCTATGCCGAGAAATGGGATGCCGGTGCAGCTGGTAAAAAGGGCGGCTCGATGGAGTTTCGAAGCAACGATTGAGCTGGGCGAAAAAAAGCCGTTGCAACAGTACATGACTTCTATTGATGGGCAAGGAAGCGATGTGAGCAAAGAACTGGCAATACCGGCATGGCGTTTATTACGCGGATCAGAACACGAAAAAATTCCTTTCGGCACGTCTCTCCCCACC
>JACDAK010000355.1 GCA_013695495.1 Blastocatellia bacterium
TCGAAGCCGTTGACGTTTTGCTGAATGATGAGCATCCCGATCATCGACAGGACGACGAGTAGGATTAGCATCGAAATACCGAATCGTACAGAGCTGAGGAATCTTACAGCCCGTTCGGAATAGTACTTGAGGCCTGCAGGTTCGACCCTGCCGGATTTGATTGTTTCTTGTGCTGCTGACATTGATACTACGTTACAAATGATATCTTAGCGGTGTGCGAATGTCATCTTATAGAAAATTAGCATGCCTATTGTCATTAATGAGCGAAACGCACCATACTGTGCTTTGAAATCGCTAGTCATAAACTATATCCTTGTAAGTTCGTACCTCTCTTGAGCAGAAGACCCTAAAGCATGATGGAAACCGCTGTCGCAAATTTGAACGAAGAACGAACCCTCGGGCTGCGTGGGAAGCTCGGTGCATATGTGGAGCTCACCAAGCCTCGGATCGCGTTCATGTTGCTGCTGACGTCGGCGGCGGGCTTCTATTTGGGAAGTTGGACCCCGCTCAATTGGGTGCTGTTTCTCAATGCGATGATCGGGATCGCATTGCTGGCATTTGGCGTTGCGACGCTGAACCAGTGGATGGAGCGGCGGACAGATGTTTTGATGGACAGAACATCCTCGCGGCCGATTCCGACGGGGAGGGTGACGGCAAACGAGGCCCTGGTGTTCGGACTTGGTCAGGTGGCTGCTTCACTGGTTTACCTCTATGTGCTGGTCAATCCGCTGACAGCCGCGCTGGCTGTGGTTGTCGTTGTTGGCTATTTACTTGTTTACACACCACTCAAGACGCGGACGTCGGCGTCGACGGCGATAGGTGCGGTTCCGGGGGCGATACCTCCGCTCATCGGCTATACGGCGGCGGCGAATGAAGTGACGCTGGGTGCCTGGTCGCTGTTCGTTATTCTGTTTCTGTGGCAGTTCCCGCATTTTCTGGCGATCGCATGGATGTATAAAGAAGATTACGCAAAGGCAGGGATATGGATGCTGCCGGTCGTGGATAAGGATGGGTCGCTGACGGCGCGACAGATCGTAATGTTTGCATTCATGCTGCTGCCTGCAAGCTTGGCTCCGTTCTTTTTTGGGATGGCAGGCGTTGTTTACCTCGTCGGTGCGACGCTATTGGGCACGTGGTTCCTTGTAGAAAGCATTTCTACGGCGCGTGCCAAGACGAAAGAGCGAGCACGGCGGCTGTTGCTTGTTTCAGTCATTTACCTTCCGCTGTTGTTTGGACTGATGATCTCAGGATATTGATCTAATGAAGACCGGCTCCATGTCAACCACGTTCGAACGCGAGCCAACTGCCCGCAAGAAGAAGCGGCTGGCGCTTTCCGGCGGCGGGGGCAATGGTTCAGGGAGCGGCGGAGATGATAACGACGGTGACGATTACCGTAACCGCAACGATCTTGACGATTCTCTTGATGACGCACCGGATGCGGTACCTGATAAGTCCAAGGTCGTAACGTGGTTCCTGCTTCTGGTCGTGATGATGACCTTTGGCGGATTGATCGGCGCGTACATTGTGATTTCGACGAATAATGTCCTTGAGTGGCGCCCTTTTGAGCTTCCGCTGGCGGTTTACATAAGCACAGCGATAATCGCGATCAGCAGTTTTACGTTTCATGAGGGACAGCGAGCTCTTTTCAAGGGCCGTCAGATGGATGTCCCAAAATGGTTTGTTTGGACGACGGTGTGGGGTGGGACGTTCATTTCTTCGCAGCTGATCGTCTGGATGTCGCTGGTGAGGGCTGGTGCTTACATCGCGGGGAATCCTTATGCCGGATTCTTTTATATCCTAACAGCTGTCCATGCGGCTCATGTGCTTGGAGGGATAGTTGCTTTGGGCGTGATCCTGCTTAGGACGTGGCACCCGACAGAGAACGAGGATGAGCTGAAATACCGACGGGACCTGACGCGTTCCGTAGGTTGGTATTGGCACTTTATGGGGCTGCTCTGGCTTGTGCTGCTTGTCCTCCTTGGATTCTGGAAGTAGGCTCACAATCTCCTGCGGAAACAGGCATGGATCTTCTTCACATTTTTCCACATCTCAATGCCGCTCTAAATGCCACGGCGTGCGTCTTTTTGATCGCGGGGTTTGTCTTCATAATGCGGCGACAGGTTGCCAGGCATCGTGCGTGCATGCTGACGGCGTCGATCGTGTCCGCCGTATTTCTGGCGTCATATCTTGCACATCACGCGGTCCGCACCTATTATTTCGGGCTGGGTCCTACTAGGTTTACGCACACCGGGTTTATTCGGCCGGTATATTTTACGATCTTGACGTCGCACACGATATTGGCGGCCGGCGTGGGTCCTTTTATTTTGCTGACGCTTTATCGCGGCCTCAAAGAGCAGTTCGACAAACACCGTAACATCGCTCGGTTGGTTTATCCGATATGGCTGTATGTATCGATAACAGGGGTGGCTGTATACCTGATCCTTTACCAGATATTTCCGCCCGCTGCTGCTCAGTGAAAAATCTAGTTCGTAGGTATGGCTCGCTCTTGAATGCAAGGCGTTTCCTGTGCTAAAATTCGGGTGTTGAAAAGCTGATCACCGAAGACGGTCTAGTAGTAGGCCGCCGCGGGGGAACCAAGGTCAAACGTGATGGCATGTGCGACAGGGGCGAAGCGTTGTCGGATAAGACGCAGGGATAATCTTTCGTTCCTAGCCCGTCAGCTAACCTCGTAGGTGTGGCAAAGAAGTTACAGCAGTGAATCCGAGCTAAGTCGCGATATTGTGTGTGCTTCGCGCTCTAATTTTCAACAAATAGCGGACATCCGGTCTTCTCAAAGAGGAAATCCCGCTGCCTGGCAAGAGGCGGCGGGATTTTTTTACCTCTGGCGGATCGTACTCCAGTTTCGTAACGGAAACGTGGAGATGCATGGGATTCGTGATTGAAAGACCGCTGTACTTCTGATATTCTTATTGAAAAGCCTCAAAGCATAACTCTTCCTTGTGAGGTCTCAAACATTGACCACCGACGATTAGCGGTATCACTACGAACAGGAACGCCCTCTTGGAGAACACCGATACGATGCGCTTACGATTTAATATAGATAATGCCGAGATTCACCGGCTCTACACCGAAGAGAAGATCACGCAGCAGGAGATCGGCCGGCGATACGGGATAACTCGTCAAGCTGTGTCATACCGACTGCGCATTTACCGCGAGCAATTGAAGAGCGGAAAAGTGCCTTTTCACAGAGATACGCCCGCCGAGATGGAACTGATCAAGGATCGTTTTCAGAAAGGCTGGACGCTTGATCAACTTGGCAAGGAACTCGGGCTTACCCCTCAAGCGATCCGGTACCGACTGCAGGTGTCCGGCGTGATTCCGCCGCGCAAGCCTCGTCGTAAAGGGACTGATCCGAAGAAGAAGCATTCAAGCCGCAGTCGGCCGAATCGGTACAGCGATCAGTGAGCATGCTTTCCTCCCGCAGAAAATGTTGGACATATTCCGTCAAAGCCTTTAATCTTTGGCAATAGGGGTTCGTCCTCTTTTACCTAAGAAGCTATGTCGGATGAGGGTTTGCATATGCACATCAGCGGTAGGGATCTAGATCGTGCGGCGGTAGCCGTTCAGGAGTTTCAACTGAGCGAAAACGGCGTTTCGTATCGCAAGGAGCAGGTTGAGAGCGCGATAAGCCGTTGGCTGGCACTGCGAATCGACCGCATGGCCGACGATCTGGACGACGTACTGACCACACCAAGCCTGCCTGAGTTTCGCGAATTTAATCAAATACTTGTAGCTGAAGCGGCGGAGGCTCATTCTCCGATGGTACAGGAAGATCCGTCTGCAGTTGAACAAGCTACTGAAGCGGATGTGTTCAGCGGCCGCCGGGCTTATTCGCCGGAGCGGTTGGCTGCGATGATCAGGTATTTCGCGGCACACGGGAAGGAGATGTACCGCACGAAGCTGAACAAGCTGCTCTTCTATGCAGACCTGAGGTTCTATACACAGAATGGCGTCGGCATTTCGGGTGCGACATACGTCAATCTGCCGTATGGGCCGGTTGCGGATGGTGTGACTACGCTGTTCGATGATCTCGTCGCTGCGGGAGAGGTTAGCATTATTGAAGAAATAGAGGGCTCCGGCAGGTTCGCGGCGGATGCTGATGCCGTTGATCTCGGACCGCTTTCGAGCGATGAGATCCGCGAGCTTTATGCGGTGCTCGAGCGTTATGGCGATCTCACGACGAAGGAGATCGTTGATCTATCTCATGAAGAGATGGCTTATAAGTATACGCGGCCGGGGGAACCGATCGCGTACGAATACGGAAAGTTTCTAAAGCAGTAGTGAACGATTTAGATAGAAAAGGCCGTCACGGATGTGGCGGCTTTTTTTTTGTTGCTGATCATGACGTCATCTTTAGCGTTTTGAGCACGATCTTCTGACTTGGGTCGAGCGTTATCGCCTCCGGCTCGGAAGCGGTGGCGATCCGGAAAGTCTCACTCCGTTTAGTAATGTCAATCTTTTCGATGCGGGTCTCACCGTTCGCGCGTATCGCAATTTCAATAGGCAGCCGAAACGCTTCGGGGGTAAGTCGGTCGGAGCGTTGTGTCTGGGACACGGTGATCTCGAGCGACTTTTCCGCTGCATTGTACCGGTGCTTTACTGTTAGCGCGGGATGGCCGGTGCCGTAAACCCATTGATCGAAGAACCACTGGAGCTTTTGGCCGGAGGAGTCTTCGAGAGCTTTTATCAGATCTGTGGTCTCGACGCTGCCGAAGCGGTGACGGGTGAGGTAGAAGTTCAGCCCCTTCCAAAAGGCTTCGTCGCCCATTTGCTCACGGAGTTGGTGAACGACTGCTCCGCCCTTGTTGTATGTTATTGCAGGGCGGTCGAAGAGCGTGTTGACATTGCCGGCGGTTTCATTGAAAAGGCCGAACTGCCGCCGGTTAGTTGCCGCGTCGGCGAAGTAGTTTTGAGCGTCGTTCTCGATCTTTCGAAGGTAGTCGGCACGACTGTTTAGCTTTTCGCGAACCGCTGCTTCGAGGAAGGTGGCGAATCCTTCGTTGAGCCAAAGCTCGGCCCAATTCTTCATTGTCACGTTGTTGCCGAACCAGGAGTGGGCGATCTCGTGCGCGACCAGGTCTTCGACGTTGCCCCTAAGGAAGTCGACATTTGCATAGAAAATGTCGTTGTCAGACATCGTGGTGGCGGTTATATTCTCCATGCCGCCGAACTGGAAATTTGCGACGATCGTCTGGTCGTATTTGTTGAAGGGATAATCGACGCGGGTGAGCTGTTCGAACACCTCGAGCATCTGCTTTGTCTTGCCGTAGGCACGGGCGGCTACGGATTCGGTTCCGGGATACATATAATAGCCGAGTGGGATGTCGCGATACTTATCCTCGAGCCGGACGTATTCGCCGACGACGAATGAAACAAGGTAGGTCGGGTGAGGGATGTCCATCTTGAAATGCGATGTTACGGTGCCGTCGTCGTTCTGCTTTACGGAGAGAAGATGGCCGTTGCCGATGACGGTCATACCCTTTTGAACCGTGATGATCTGCTCGGTCGTCGCCTTGTCGGAAGGGAAGTCGAAGTTCGGGAACCAATGATGAGCTTCGTCGGGCTCGCCCTGGGTCCAGATCTGACGCGAATGAATCCTGCGGCCGCCTTCGGCCTTTTCGTTGACAAAGTAAACGCCTTTTTTCGGCTGCGCGGTGTATTTGAAGCGGAGAGCGATCTCGTCGGCGGGCGTGTAGGCACGATCGAGCGTGACGATCACCTTGTTTGAAGCGGTGCGATATTTCAGCGGAGTGTCGCTGCCGTCGAGGGTTACGGACGTAAACTTGAGCGCGGCCGCGTCGAGTTCTGCTTCGCGGAAGTTATCGGCAAGGGGTTTGAGCCGTACGGTCGTGTCGCCGAATACGGTCCGTTTTGTATGATCGAAGCTTACGCGAAGGACGTAATGC
>JACDAK010000003.1 GCA_013695495.1 Blastocatellia bacterium
CGGAACATCAACGAACGATGGCGAGGCCATGCGCCAGTTTTTCCCGGCGGACGTAGAAACAACGCGAGTCGTAGAACTGCCAAAAGATAACGCCCCGTCAGCGGCCGCCAACATCTGGTGGTTCGAACTGGTACCGGGCGAGCATTACATTTACAACCTAAGGCGGCTCGGTCGCGGAAGGATCTTTTCCGTCAAATTTGACCTGACAAAAGGGGTCGAGGCGCCGCCGGCCCCCTGGGGATGGAAGGACTAATGTCGGATCGCTCAGAGCAGGAACTGATGCGGATCGGCGCCGAGTGGGCCGAGGCCAGGGTGTCTAATGACGCAGAGCGGATCGGCAGCTTTATGGCCGACGAATGGGTGATAGTCTCCGAGCGCGGCGTTTCGACAAAGGAGCACTTTCTCGAGTTTGTCCGCAGCGGGCAGCTAACCTACAGCACTTTCGATCTCGCGAGTGAACCGAGGATCAAGATATATGGCGACACCGCAGTGCTGACGGCGCGCGTAACGAATACTGCACACTTTGATGCCAAGCAGTTAGACGCCGACGAATGGACGACCAGAAAACCCGAAGCTTGCTCATCAGCAGCTTCGGGTTTTTTGTTTACGTGAGTTCAGCTAGTTGCCGGAGGTCTTGGCAAAATATCCCTTTCGGTGGGTCACCTGCACCTTCTCTTTTTGCAACGCCGGATTCTTGATCCTGATCTCGATCGTTCGATACGAACCATCTAGAGCTTGGTTCGCGGGCTCATATGCTACGAGATATTGCGAACGCATCTCTTCGTTGATCTGCTGAAATGCTTCGCGAAGCTGCTGTTCATTCCGCGGGAAGTAGGCCCGACCGCCTGTGCGTTCTGAAACTTTCTGCAGCGCACCTTTATCAACGCCGCTGTAAAAGTTGTCGCCGATTCCGATGGAGTAGACCACCGCCTCAGCACGCTGTGCCGCCTGTATCGCATCATCTATCTTCTTTGATCCGAACGTGTTGACGCCGTCGGAAAGCAAGATGATGGCGCGCCGGGTCTGTTCAGGAGCTGAAATAAGAACTTCATCAGAGGCGACCCAGACAGCGTCCCAAATCGCGGTTGCTCCCGCAACGGCCTGATTTCGCCCCGATACCGGCGGAGTTCCCGGTACGCGCCCGCCCCCGGATACCACGCCACCTCCAAGGTATCCCGACGGCGGTACAAATTGAACCCGCTCGATCGCGCGTCGGAGGCGAGCCATGTTGCCCGTCATCCCCTGTTCAAGGGTTGATTCGCCCGTGAAAGAAATAATGGCGACCTCATCTTTTCCGCTGCGGATCGAATAGTCCAGAAAACTCGTTGCGGCCAACTTCAACTCGGGTAACGTCCGCTCCTGAGATGCACTTGTGTCAACCAGGATCGCGATGCTGAGCGGAAGATCGACCTGTCGCGAGAATGAAACGATCTCTTGAACCTCGCCGTTCTCCAAAACGTCAATGTCCTCACTGCGCAAATTGGTTAATAACCTGCGGTTGCGATCCTGCGCGGTGAATAGCACGCTAACGGCCTCAGTGTCGATGGTGATGACCTCGTCATCTTCTTCAACGATAGGCGGCGGAGTCGGTGTGGCCGATGCAGACTGTGCGAGCGGTCGCTCAGCAACGTTACCGGCGAGAAATGAAAGCCCCAGCAGCAGCCCCACAAAAGCAAAGATCGACAATTTTTTTCTTAACGACATTTCTTACTTCTCCAAAAACCTTGATTCGGGGCTGATTACAATTCGTCGCGTAGCGCGCGATAACTTGATTTGGTGCGGATGCGATAACGCTTCGCTTTCGCGGGATCACGAAGCCGAACCTCGACCTTTCGTTCGCGCCCGTCGTAGTTCTGATTCGCCGGCTGGTAGGTAAGGATGTACTGCGAACGAAGTTCCTGTGAAATGCGTGTGAAAGCCCGCTCCAGATCAAGCATGTTCCCGGTGAAAAATGCCTGGCCGCCAGTCGCCTCACAAAGCTGCTCTAATAGTCTATCGCCGCGATCTTTTACCGTGCCGGCGGTAACGCCCGGAACTGATCCCAGAAACCCTGCCTTCGTGGAAATTCCGAAGATGGTCGTCTCGGTCCTCTGTGCAATGTCGATCGCGTCGCTGATCTGCGCCCGGCTGAATGTGTCATCGCCGTCGGTGATTAAAACAATGACGCGGCGGCCGGGAATCGTCCGCAGCTTTTCATCTGAAAACTTCCAAACGGCGTCATACAACGCAGTTTGCGAGCCTGTCTTAGTCACTGCATCCACGGCCCGGTCCAGCTGGTCAAGCCTATCGGTGAAATCCTGATGAAGCACGATCTGGTGATCAAAGGTCATGAACGCCGCTTTATCCTTTCGCAGACGCGTCACGGTGTAAATGAAATTCTTCGCGGCTTCGCGAGAAAACTTAAGCTTGCCGGCCGTGGAAGGCGACGTGTCCATCAATACACCGACGTAAACCGGGGGATTCGTCTTTTCATCGCTGAAGAACGTGACGTTCTGGGGCACTCCGTCTTCTAACACGATGAAATCGCCGCGCTGCAGGCCTTTCACCAGATCGCGTTTGTCGGTCACCGTTACCGGAAGGCGGACCTCGAAGGTCTTGATCGGGCCCCCGTCGCTAATAGGCGGCGTCGGCGCAGGCGTCTGTGCGCCCGCGGTGGAGGCGAGTGCGGCGACCACAGCAATAGTAAAGATAAATAACGATCCGGACAGATTTTTCATACAAGATTGTGTCAGAGGTTCTCGAAGCTGTGCAACGAATTCGATGCGGTACGAGCAAGCCGTGTTGCCCCAGGTGAACCGAAAGTATAGCAAACAACAGGCTTTGTACACGATAGCCGGGCGGCTTCACGAAAGGTAATTATTGCAATGCTGCGGCGCATCGGCGAAAATCTAAATCACAACTACATGGATACAAACATCTTTCGAGAGTATGACATACGCGGAATTGTGGGTAGGCAGCTCACTGATGAGACGGTTAACCTGCTCGGTCGGGGCATCGCCTCATTCTTCCGGCAAAAGGGTGCCCGCCGCGTCGCCATTGGCTATGACGCGCGTAAAAGCTCGCCTCGTTTTTTTCATATATTAGCGGAGGCATTTACCGCGTCCGGTCTAGATGTTGTGCAGATCGGAATGGTGCCGACACCCGTTCTTTATCACACATTGTTTACAGTTGATGTCGATGGCGGGGTAATGATCACGGGTTCCCACAACCCCCCTGACCATAATGGATTAAAGATTTGCCTCGGCAAACAGGCTCTGTTCGGATCTCAGATCCGCGAGATCCGCGACATAATTTTGGCCGAACAATACCAAAGCGGCAACGGGACGGTCGAAAAGCGAGAGGTGCTGGAGACATATGTCAGCGATATCGCGAACCGTATCGCACTGGGCACGCGAAAGATCAAAGCTGTGGTGGACGCCGGCAACGGGATGGGCGGGGTTACGGCAGTTCCGGTCTATGAACAACTTGGGATCGAGATCGTGCCGCTTTTCATTGAGCCTAATCCAACTTTCCCCAACCACCATCCTGACCCGACCGTTACGGAAAATCTGCAGGATCTGATCGCGGCCGTTCGCAAGCATAATGCGGATATCGGCATCGCGTTCGACGGCGACGCTGACCGCATCGGTGTCGTCGATGAGACGGGACGGATCATCTGGGGAGATGAACTGATGGTTCTATTGTCACGCTCGGTTCTAAAAGATCATCCAGGAGCGACGATCATCGCAGAGGTGAAATGTTCGCAAACGCTCTTTGATGACATCGAAAAATCGGGCGGTGTGCCGCTAATGTGGAAGGCGGGGCACTCCCTTATCAAGGCAAAGATGAAAGAAACCGGGGCGCTTCTCGCCGGTGAGATGAGCGGCCATATCTTTTTTGCCGACCGGTTCTATGGCTTCGATGATGCGACCTACGCAGGCGCAAGGGTTTTCGAGATATTGTCAAACGCCGATCAAAAGCTTTCAGAAATGCTGGCCGATCTGCCGAAAACGTATTCAACGGCGGAGCTTCGCGTTGATTGTGCGGACGAGATTAAGTTCGAGGTCGTCGAGGAAGTCGCCGCTCAATACGCTCGTGACCACGAAGTAATTACAATTGATGGTGCTCGGATTCTTTTTGACGGCGGGTGGGGGATCGTGCGGGCATCGAATACGCAGGCGCTGCTTGTTTTGAGGTTTGAAGCGGCTACGCAAGCCAAACTTGAGCAGATCAAAGCGCAAGTTGAAGCGAGCGTTGCCGCCGCGATCGAACAGCAGCTCGCAAGTTTTTAGGGGAAGACGCCCATTTCCATATAGCCGACAGCGATCTTGTCGATCGCGTTAACGAACGCGGCTGTCCGCAGAGTGTCCACCTTATCGAGTTTCCATATCGCCCGAATCTGGTGATACGACGTGATCATCGTTTCTTCGAGCCCGGAGTAAACGAGGTCGGTTTCGTCGGCCCCCCTCGCGGCTGCGGATCGTTCTTCGGCGCTGAGGGGCCGGCCCGATTCCTGTTCCACTATGTTGAGTATGCGATCAAAAGCCGCCTGCTCAAACCTTTTTCCGATTCGGCCGAACCGCACACGCGAAAGGTTCTTCAGCCATTCGAAATACGAAACAGTGACGCCGCCGGCATTTATGTATATGTCCGGAACTACCATCACGCCGTTTTGCGACAGCAGCGCCTCTGCGGCAGCGGTCACGGGGCCATTGGCAGCTTCGACAATTATCTTCGCTTTGATCCGGGGAGCATTGTCTGCCGTGATCTGGTTTTCGAGAGCGGCAGGAATCAGGATATCGCATTCGAGTTCTAGCCCGGCTTCGCGTGAGGCCAGGTTTTCTGCCCCGGGGAAGTCCAGTATAGACCCGGTCTCTTGTCGATGGATCAGAAGTTTCTCGAGATCGATGCCTCTCGGGTCGCGAATAGAGCCCTCGTATTCCGCCACGCCGACCATCACTGCTCCCGCTTCAGAAAAGTACTTTGCTGCGTGATATCCGACGTTGCCCAGCCCCTGAATTACAAAAGTCTTTCCTTCGATTCCCTTGGTGAGACCGAGAGACTTCATGTCATCGCCTTGATCGCAGATTTCGCGCGTGCCGTAAAAGACGCCGAGCCCAGTCGCCTCGGTGCGGCCGCGGATACCGCCCTGGCTCACTGATTTCCCGGTGACGCAGCCCAACGCGTCGATCTGTTCGGGGTGAAACGCAAGATACGTGTCGGCTATCCACGCCATTTCACGCGAACTGCTGCCGTAATCCGGTGCGGGAACATCAAGCGCCGGCCCGATGAAATTCTTCTTGATAAGTTCTGCTGTATAACGGCGGGTTACGCGTTGTAACTCGTCGACGCTTATGGATTTCGGGTCGATCTTGATCGCACCTTTTGCCCCGCCGAACGGAACGTCGACCACTGCGCATTTATAGCTCATCAGCGTTGCAAGGGCGATCACTTCGTCCTCGTTCGCGTCCGCGGAGTATCGAATGCCGCCCTTGACGGGGAGCTTGTGGTGGCTGTGCTGCGCACGCCATGCCTTGACGACGCGATAACCGTCATCTGTTCGGACCGGGAACTGAAACGAATAGACGCTGTTGCAGACCTTGATTTGACTCAAAAGTCCCGCGGGATGGTCGGTCAAAGCCGCCGCTTTGTTGAAATAATGGTCGACGCTTGCGAGAAAATTATGGCCGTCTTGGTCGCTGCTCATGAGATGTGCTCCTCTTCCTGAACATAAAGCTTTATCTTAACAACATTTTAACGAATGCTGAACCGTACTGATATTTTCTGAGGGCTGGGCTCGATTCGCGTCCAACTCGTGCGCCGCCAGGCTTATCTTAGAGCCGACTGGACAATCAAAGCAGCCTCTGCTTGCCGAATCGGACACCGAATTTCTTGTGACGGTGGTTGACGCGACCTTCAAGTTCCTAAAGGGGTGCGAGTCCGGTAAAGTGACGGAGCTCGAGTTTACCCAATCCGGGCGCACCTCAAAAGCCGTTCGCCAGAAATAAGCAAATCACGACGTGCAACGGCCGCCTGTGTAGAAAGGCGGCCGCTTCTCTAACATCAATGGATCGGGCTCTAGCCCTCGTTCACCTTCAGCACCGCGAGGAAGGCTTCTTGCGGGATCTCTACGCGGCCAACTTTCTTCATCCGCTTCTTGCCTTCCTTTTGCTTCTCAAGCAGCTTGCGTTTGCGTGAGATATCACCGCCGTAACACTTCGCGGTGACGTTCTTGCCCATCGCCTTGACGGTTTCGCGTGCGATCACTTTCGTGCCGATGGCGGCCTGGATAGGCACCTCGAACATCTGCCGGGGAATCAGCTCCTTCATCTTTGCAGCCAAAAGCCTGCCCTTCGCCGTGGCGGTGTCCGAATGAAGTATGAGCGAAAGAGCATCGACCGGCTCGCCTGAAACAAGGATGTCCAGCTTAACAAGCTTACTTTGCTGATAACCCGAGAGGTGATAATCGAGCGAGGCATACCCACGCGAGACGCTTTTCAGGCGATCGTAGAAATCAAGAACGATCTCGTTGAGCGGTAATTCATACACCAGCATTACACGATCTTTCGTCACATATTCGAACCGCTTTTGCACGCCGCGTTTTTCATCGAGCAGCGGCAGGATCCCGCCGAGAAAGCTGTCATTGGTCAGGATCGTCGCCTCGATGAACGGCTCTTCGATCTTTGTTATGCGTCCCGTGTCCGGCATTTTCGACGGAGAGTCTATCTCAGCCACTGCGCCATCGGTGGTGGTCACTCGGTAACGAACACCGGGAGCTGTGGTGATCAGTTCCAAGTTAAACTCGCGTTCGAGCCGCTCCTGAACTATCTCCATATGTAGCAGCCCAAGAAATCCGCAGCGAAAGCCAAAGCCTAAAGCCGTAGACGATTCCGGTTCGAAAAAGAACGAGGCGTCGTTCAGCCGCAGCTTTTCCATCGCATCGCGAAGGTCCTCGTACTGCGCCGAATCGATCGGGTAAAGGCCGGCGAAGACCATCGGCTTCACTTCCTGAAAGCCGGGAAAGGGAGTGTCCACGGGCCTGGCGGATTCGGTGATCGTGTCGCCGATCTGCACGTCCGCCACCGTCTTGATCGAGGCCGTGAGAAAGCCCACTTCGCCCGGGCCAAGCTCACCGATGGGCGTCGGACGCGGTTTATTGACCCCGATCGTCTCTGTCAGATATTCGCGGCCCGTGTTAAAAAACTTGATCTTGGTGCCTTTCGTGATCGTCCCGTCGATGACGCGGAAAAGAACGATAACTCCGCGATAAGAATCGTACCAGCTATCGAAGATCAGGGCTTTCAGGGGTGCATTTCGGTCACCGCTCGGCGGCGGCACCTTCTTTACGATCGCTTCCAGAACCTCATCTACGCCGACGCCGGTCTTGGCAGATGTAAGTACCGCTTCGCTCGCATCAAGGCCGACGATGTTCTCGATCTGTTCGCGAATGCGGTCCGGTTCGGCCGAGGGCAGATCAATCTTGTTCAGGACGGGAATGAGTTCAAGATCGTTCTCTAAAGCGAGGTACGTATTGGCAAGCGTCTGTGCCTCAACGCCCTGCGATGCGTCCACAACAAGCAGGGCACCTTCGCACGCTGAAAGCGAACGCGAGACCTCATACGAAAAATCTACGTGCCCCGGGGTGTCGATCAGGTTGAGAACGTACTGTTTGCCGTCTTTGGCCGTGTAATCCAGCCGCACAGCATGAGATTTGATCGTGATGCCGCGCTCGCGTTCGAGATCCATATCGTCAAGCAGTTGCTCTTCCATATCGCGATCGGCAACGGCGCCCGTGAGCTGGAGTATGCGGTCGGCCAGCGTGGATTTGCCGTGGTCGATATGGGCAATGATCGAAAAGTTTCTAATGAGATTTGGCTTCATACATTCATATACAGCATCGACACCGCCGACCTTTGGGTCACACCTGAATGAAACGGGATCGAGCTAAACATCTGCGAATAATATCACAAAGACCACATAAGTTTTGGCAGCGTCGACCGGAGCTTACTCGAGTTAAGTACGCCAGCGGACAGAACAGGAGATCTCGAAGGTCTAGGTTGGTAACATGATCTAGGTTGTTATTTCGCGGTTAGTGTTTGAACTGCATCCGGATCAGCTTTTGTGACAAAAAGAATTTTGGTTGTCGCATCCGATTAGACAATTTTGCCGAAGGCATTGTTATCAGGAGCAACGCCTCGTACGTAAGAAGGGTACTGCATATCGTTTAGGCACTTATGGCTATCCAGTACCAGATTCGAGGCCGAAATGAGCCATGCGTGCCAATTACAAGCAGTTTGATTTAATTTTGACTGACTGGGAGAGAAAGATGCAAAGTCTAAACAGATTTACCAGGAGCTTATTGATACTATCGCTCCTTTTTTCGACATCGGCGATTCCGGCGTTGGCGTCTAGCCACGCGGAGGCGCCACTTATTAGCATGGACCCGTATGCGGACAATACAGACGTCTATGCGTTCCGCAGTACCGAATCAGGCCGCGAGGGGTTCGTTACTATAATTAGTAACTTCATTCCATTTCAAGATCCTTCGGGCGGACCCCAATATTTCCGATTTGACGATTCAGTCTTGTATGAGATCAAGATTGACAATACGGGCGACGGGCGCCCCAACGTCACTTACCAGTTCCAGTTTGAAACCCACATAGTAAACTCCGAAACAATTCTCGGACATACTGCCGTGAATGTTGATGGTCAGGTAACTACGCTAGACGACCCTGATTACAATATGCCGCAAACCTATACGGTTCGTCGCGTTGAGCACCGGAACGACAGAGGCCGAGGCCGAGGCAATCGAAGCACCGTCATTGCGAGTGGAATTAGAACGCCGCCATCAAATGTCGGGCCGCGTGTAACGCCAAACTACGAAGAAAATCTTGGTTCTCGGGCTGTTTATCCGCTTACGGGCGGCGGAAGGGTTTTTGCCGGACAGCGTGATGAGAGCTTTTTCATTGACCTCGGCGGCGTTTTCGATGGATTGAATTTAAGGACCGTTCAGGCTACGGGCGGCATTGACACGCTTCGAACATACAACGTTAATTCGATCGCGATCGAAGTACCGATCGGACACGTAACTCGTTCCGGCGCGATTCCTACCAGTACGACGGCTGCAGATGCTGTGGTCGGTATTTGGTCGACAGCAAGTCGCCAAAAGGTGACGGTTCTAAACCCTGATCCTAAAGCAAGAGGGCCATTCACGCAGGTCTCGCGTCTTGGCAACCCGCTGGTGAATGAGCTTATCGTCCCTCTTGGGCTTAAAGACGCTTTCAATGCGTCAGAACCGACCCAAGACGCTGCTCTCGTACCGGCAGTTCTCGATCCCGAACTTCCGAAGCTTATTAAGTTAGTTGCTAATCTTTACGGCATAGGGGAACTTGAGGCTGGAACCGATATCCAAATTCCTCCTGCACCTCGTACAGATCTGGCACTGATCTTTGCTCTAGGAATCCCGACCAATACTGTGCCTGGAGCACCGAGTTTCACGACGGTTATCGCGGGTTCTAACGGCCCGCACGAATACCTCAGGCTCAACCTGGCTTATACACCGGCGGGTGAAAATCGTCTCGGCCTCTTGGGCGGCGATTTGACCGGATTCCCCAACGGGAGACGAGTGTTTGACGACGTCGTCGATATCGAACTTCGTGCCGTTCTCGGCGGTACACCGTTTACCCCCGATTTTAACATCGCGCCGAATAATACCATCGGCGATGGCGTAAGCATGAACGAGCAGCCGTTCTTAACCCGTTTTCCGTATCTTGCTCCGCCAAATCCTGGCAACACGGTACGGCCTACAAACTTCCCGGCTCATTAGTTCTTGCGGGAACATGAATGACATCGTAAGGTGTCGCACAGATTCGGAGCGGATAAATTCCGCTCCGAATCTAATCGGCGCAGAGCCTCAACAATAAAACTATGAACATCTCAAAATTTGCTTTGCTTGCCATCATAACTTTTGCCTTTGCGGGCGTTGCCTGCGTTGAGCAGGAACAAACTATCGCCCATGAGATGACCGGCGTCGATGCCGGAATGACTGAGGATTCGGATCCCTTAGTCCAGCGTGCCCAAGAGGTTATCGCAAAATCGCCCGATTCACCCAAAGGCTATAACCAGCTCGCGGTCGTTTACATAAGGAAGGCGAGGGAAACGGGGGATTTTCCGCTGAATATTAAAGCGGATGAATTAATCGACAAAGCTTTGGCGCTCGCTCCGCAGGACCTAACAGCGCGCAAGTTGAAAGCATCGCTCCACCTCACGCTCCATCGATTTCCCGAAGGCCTCGAAATGGGTAAGCAATTGCAAAAGGAGGTTCCGGAGGATTCGTTCATCTGGGGCGTGATCACAGACGCCAATACAGAATTGGGTAACTATGAGGAGGCCGTTGCCGCGGCGCAGCGAATGGTTGACATCAAGCCGAACACCTCGTCATATGCGCGTGTTGCATATCTTCGATCACTGCACGGAGATCACCTAGGTGCGGTGGAAATGTATAAGGTGGCCGCAAGAACGGCCGATCCCGGTGATAAGGAAGTGCAGAGTTGGTGCCTGACGCAGCTAGGAGATGAGTTTTTGCGTAACGGGAAAGTTTCCGATGCGGAAAAGGTGTATGACGAGGCACTCAGCATTCTTCCTCAGTATCCACTTGCATTGGTTGGTAAGGGCCGAGCACGGGCCGCACAGAATGACTTCTCAGGGGCTTCCGACTATATTGCGAGGGCGAACGAACGCACTCCACACACACACACCGTCATCTTATTGGGTGATGTATATAAGCGAATGGGGGACCTCGCAAAATCCCGAGCGCAATATGACTTGGCCGAGAACGGAGAAGAGAAGCTCGGCGACTTGCACGATGCTCACCGGGTGGCGCTCTTCTGGGCCGATAACGATATCAATTTGGACGCCGCTCTGAAGATTGCGCAGGATGACTATGAAACGCAAAAGGATATTTATGCCGCCGACACCCTGGCGTGGTGCCTTTACAAAAAAGGAAGGCTCGATGAAGCCAAATCGCTAGCCCGAGAAGCAATGCGGTTGGGAACTAACGACGCGATGCTCCGATTTCATGCCGGAATGATCGAAAAAGGCCTCGGAAACCGGGCAGAGGCGAAGAGATTACTCGAGTCCGCTTTGGCATTAAATCCGACATTCGATCTTTTCCAGGCGGAAAGGGCACGAAAGGCTTTGGAGGAGTTAAATTGACCGTCTCGAGTTCACGGGAAGTTTAACCGCTATTCGTTTCAGATAATCGTTGCCCACACCGCTAAAGTTTTGATATAGTAGAAGTTCAACACATTTCTATTAGCATTACATCGCAATATTTTGCGGAGGGAAACTTTTTATGAGAAACGAATACGACAGAGAAGGGCCGGATGTATCGGCCAAGTTAACATACCTGCTTATCGGCGGCGGCATTGGTGCCGTCTTAGCGTTGTTATTCGCGCCGAAATCGGGCGTAGAACTACGCGGCGATATCGCCGACGCAACCCGTAAAGGCATTGAAAAAGGCAAGGAAACAGCTGGTCATCTTCAAGAAGCAGCGGGCGAATATTACGAGGTTTCGCGTGAAAAAGCGAGTGAGTTAGTGCACTCGGCGCAGGAAAAGGCCGGTGAGTTGGGTGAAAAAGCACGCTCTGCCGCGGCCCGCAGTGCAAACCCGTTCACCGCCGCTGTCGAGGCCGGCAAAGACGCTTATTCGGCGGAGAAGCGCCGCACCGAGTCCAAGTCGATCACCGAAGGCCGGCCGGCATATCCCGTCGTTGATGAAGACAGCACTAAGTAGGCCATGCAAGCAAATGATCCGCAGTTCTGGAT
>JACDAK010000029.1 GCA_013695495.1 Blastocatellia bacterium
CAATAGGAATCCCCGCATCTATTCGCACGCCGACGATTTCGAAGTCACGCCGCTGCAGCTTGCGGTAATGGTAACCGCGATCACGAACGGCGGCCGAAGGGTCGTGCCGCAGATGAACCGTGCACGGAAGGAAGCGGTTGGCTACAAATCTATCTTTCGCGGCGACGTTGAGGTTCCTTACGGCCATGTTCAAGGCGTGATCCCGGGCATGATGGGTGCGGCCGAATACGGCACCGCCCGCCGCGGCGTTGATCCGTCAAAAGGTATCGCCGGCAAGACGGGCTCTTGCATTGAAAAGGGTTCGTGGGTCGGACTTTTTGCTTCAGTCGCACCGGTTGAGGATCCGAAATATTCAGTGGTGGTGATAACTCGCGGGGAAGGCGAACGCGGCCGCATAGCTGCAGGCATTGCACATCAGATCTATGCAGCTCTTGGACAAGAGATCCGCCGCGACCCGGTGAAAACGATGGCGCTCCGACAGATCCGCTCTACCAATTCTCCTCTGATGCGGACGGCTGTTGCCTCGGCTGATCGGGATGAGGATGAAGAGGACGAAGACGACGTTGCAACGGCAGGTGAAGCTGGTTCAGGCCGGCCGATCGTGATCGGGCCGGCGCAGACGATTCAGCCTACTGAGCAAAGAAGGCTTGTGACCCGCACATCACAGTCGCGGCCCGTGAACGAACCAACGGCGACACCGCCTGCACCGACGTTCAAGCCGGTGATCATCGAATATAAGAAGGAAACGGACGAATCGGCTCCGTCGGGACCCGTTGAGTCGATCCAAACGAAGAAGCGCGCCCGGATCGTGGATTAGCCCGGTCGGCCCCTCGCTTCGGTTTTTTCCTGATTTGCTTGACAGCGGCTCGTTAAATACGGATTATTTAGCTTTCGAAACAGCAGTTTTGGAAGCTTTTTTCTTGAAAATTCTTTGATTTCAGTCGCAGGATTATAGCAACTTTATATGTAGCCCCTTCATCAGAAAAGCTACCTAAAGTCTTTTGAGCAGAGGGGGGGTTGGAAAGTCAGGAATAGATTTGGAGGAAGTACGCTAATGAACAAGTTTTTTAGATTTGCCGGACACGGATTCGCACTCGCAGCAGTCTTAGCTGTGGGTTCGACTGTGGGCTATGCCCAGGACCCGTGTGAAGATTTTGACGGCCAGGCAGCCGTCTACGAAAAGTTTACCGCCAACATGGCTGGCGATCTTGCGAAGCGCAAAGTAGCCGTCACCGCGGGTAAAGAATATCTCGAGAAGTATGGTGCATGCGAAGGCAGCAAAGACATTGCGGCATACCTTAAAACAAACCTTCCGCCGATGGAAGAGGCTATTAAAAAGCAAGAGGCCGCTGAGACGACCGCGAAGCTTTTTGAACGCTATGACGCCGGTGTGCAAAAGCGGAACTATGACGAAGCTTACGCTGCAGGACGTACGATCCTTGCGCAGTATCCCGATAACTTGAACGTGATGCTTCCGCTCAGCTTGATCGGCTTGTACGAATCGTACGACAAGAACTTCAAATACAACGAAGACACGCTCAAGTATGCCCGCCAGGCGCTCCAGATGCTCAAGAGCGGAAAGGAAGCTACGAAAAAGAACAAAGAAGGTGTGCCGGTTTACGGTGTGTTCCAGTTCGAGCGGAATAAAGAAGACGCGATCAGCGAACTGAACTACACTATCGCTTACATTCTTTATCATGTGAAGAACGACAAGAAGGGTGCTCTACCGTACTACTACGACGTTGCCCAGAACCCGGGTGCACTTCGCGAGGAACCCCGTGTTTATCAGACGGTCGGTGCTTACTACCTTGAGAATGCAGGCAAGATTGGCGAAGAGATCGCCAAAATGATCGAAGAGCTCAAGACCATCACAGACGAAGACGCACGTGTGGCCAAGGATGCTGAGATCAAAAAGCGGATCGCCCTCTTCAACGGTTACACCGAACGAGCACTCGACGCATACAGCCGTGCACATAAGGTGACGAAAGACGACGCGGCAAACAAAGAGTACAAGGCTGGTCTTTATAAGACGATCCAGACGCTCTACGAACGTCGTTTCGATAAGAAAGATGGCATTGACGCTTACATCGCTTCGACGGTAGCTAAGCCGATGCCTAACCCGACCACGGAAGTTTCGCCTGTTGCAGAATCAGAACCGGCGACTAACACAACTGGTCGTAACTAGAACGGAACTTTTTCCGCGGCAAATCTAAATAAGGCCGGTCGTTTCTTCGGGGACGACCGGCTTTCTTTTTCCCTTGATTCACCTTAAAATCGTTGTGCGACGGCGATGGACATAACGAGGATCGAGAAACTGATCGGCTACAGCTTTAAGGCTCCCGCACTGCTTGAGCGGGCGCTGACGCACCGCTCGTGGGCTTATGAAAAGCACGGGGCAAATTCGGACGCGGCGGTCAATGCGGCTGACAATGAATCGCTTGAATTTTTGGGTGACTCGGTTCTGGGGCTTGCAGTTGCCGACCACCTATTTGCGAAAAACCCGGAGATGAAAGAGGGTGATCTGACTGTCATGAAGCATCACATTGTGAGCGCTGTGCGACTGACCGCCGCAGCGGAAAGGCTAGAGATCGGCAACTTTCTTCGTGTCGGCCGCGGAGAAGAAAAAACCGGAGGCCGCAGAAAAGCGGCCGTGCTGGCGGATACGGTCGAGGCGGTTCTTGGAGCAATTTTTCTTGATGGCGGTTACTTTGCCGCAAAGGCGGCCGTGGGACGCATTTTTGCGGAGGATTTTCGCACCGTGACGCCGCGTTCGTCGGTAGATTACAAGTCGCTTTTGCAGGAAACGCTTCAGGCCGATAAACTATCGGCACCGGTCTACAAACTGCTTCGCAGTGAGGGCCAGCCGCACGAACGGCAGTATTTTGTTGAAGTTAAGTGGAATTCGGGCAGCGCGGCAGGAACGGGCACCTCGATAAAAGCGGCCGAAATGATGGCCGCCAGCGAGGCACTTAGAAAAATCAAGGAACGTAATCCGAAAAAGCAATAGATGACCAAGGAAGAAAAGGCAGTAGAGGCTCCGGAGATAAAAACGACGGAGCCTAAGGGCCCACCGAAATCGACATTCCGCGAATATTTCGAATCGTTTACCGTGACGCTGATAATGGCGATATTTGGTATGACGTTCATTCTGCAGGCCGTAACGGTGCCGACCGGGTCGATGCAGAACACCATACTTATCGGCGATTATCTGCTGGTAAACAAGTTCATTTTCAGCCCGGGCGGCAACCCGCTGCCATTCCTTCCGATGCGTGAGATCAGACGCGGCGACATCATCGTGTTTAAGTACCCGGGTAACCGTGTAGATCCGGAATCCGACCGCGATCGCGGCCTCGTGAAATATCAGATCAATTACGTGAAGCGGGTTATTGGGCTCCCTGGCGAGACCGTTGAATTTCGTAACAATCAAGTCTTTATAAACGGCGAACTTCTGCCGGAACAGCGTTTGACGGGCGACAACTTTGGCAATCCGGAGCAGGCGTTGGAAGTTACCGATGTGGAAGAGCGTCCGGAAGGTGCCGGCTGGGAAGTTTTCTACTCGGACCGAACGATGCGAACGGTTCGCTCGGGCGGCAATCTACGGCGGATATCGGGCTTCAACTTCGGCGTTGAAGGCAAGCCGATGCAGGTGCCGGAGAACAGCTTTTTTGTGATGGGTGACAGCCGCGACCAGAGCGACGACAGCCGCGGTTGGGGATTTGTGCCGCGTGAGTTGGTCATCGGGCGTGCGATGTTCGTTTATTGGTCGTGTGACCGTGCCGAATCCAACGGCGGTATGGCCGGATGCCTTACACACCCGCGGCTCGACCGCATCGGTAAGTTTGTTCGTTAATAGCTCTTCTTTGCGTTAAATGAAGCGAAATCTAAGCGATGAAGTTTCGGGTGCGATCCATTTCGAAAAGCCTATAGTCGCGCTCGAATCTACCGTGATCTCTCACGGTCTGCCTTATCCGCAAAACCTTGAGACCGCCCGCCGTCTTGAGCGGCTCGTACGTGAGAATGGGGCGATTCCGGCGACCATTGCGATCTTCGGCGGCGAAGCCTACATAGGCCTGTCGGATGAGCAACTCGAGGAACTTGCAAAGTCGCCGAACATCAGAAAAATATCGCGTCGAGATATGGTGATCGCCGCAGCACGAAAGCTTGACGGAGCTACCACGGTAGCGGGTACGATGATCTTGGCTCATGCGGCGGGCATTCGTGTGTTCGCAACGGGCGGAATCGGCGGTGTGCACCGCGGTACCGGCTCAGATGTATCGGCCGATCTGCCGGAGCTGCAGCGGACGCCGATGATCGTTGTATGTTCGGGGGCCAAGATCGTGCTTGATTTGCCTGCTACGCGTGAATGGCTGGAAACCTGGGGCGTTACGGTGCTGGGATGGAAGTGTGATGAAATGCCGGCGTTTTATTCGCGAACGAGCGGGCTGCCGGTGGACGCACGGATCGATAACGAATCTGAGCTTGCACGCTTCGCTGACATGCAGAAGGAAATGAAGCTCAACACCACGCTCCTGCTGACCGTGCCTGTGCCAGGGATTTTTGAGGTCCCCAGCGAAGAGTTGGAAAAGATGCTGATCGAATCGTTGAAAAAGGCGGCGGCTGAGAAGATCAGCGGCAAGGACGTCACGCCGTTTCTGTTATCCGAACTTTCCGAACGCAGCGGGGGCCGCACGCTGCGGGCTAACATTGCTCTTCTTGAAAATAACGCGAAGGTCGCGGCTCGTATTGCCGCGGCGCTTTGATCACTTCTTCACCGTCTCCATTCGTTCCTTAAGTATCTGCAGCCGTTTTTGCGCCTCTGCCACCTCGGGCGAGTTCGCATGATCGCGCACAATCGCGTTCCACGATGCTCCGTCGTAATGATAATTTCGCGTCGAGGGATTGAACAGGAATTTGATCCCCAGCTTGCGATACCGATCCAGCCCCACATAACTCAGAAAGTAGCTGTGCAGCGGCGCGGCGGTCGCCGCCATCTCGCCCTGCCGCAGTCGGCTGTTTGCCTCACGTGAAAGGCGTACCGCGGTCACCTCCAGGATGTCACCAAATAGCAGCATCAACGCCGGTCGAAACTTCGATCTCGGAAACATATCGAAAAAGTGTACGGCCAGGTCGATCTGTTCGAAGCCCGTTGCCGCCTGGACCAGGCTGGCGAGACGCTGCTCGTCGTTGGGGCGAGAGT
>JACDAK010000031.1 GCA_013695495.1 Blastocatellia bacterium
GCTGAACCTGTGACCGCACCGTTCGTGCTCGGCGTCCACGCAAGCACCTCGAAAACAAGCGAATCTTTCACCGGTTCGGTGATAAATCCGTAAGCTCGATCGTTCGTCCAGCCGGGTCTGCCAAAATCCCAGGGCTCGAGTGCAGCGTTCTGCATTCCCCAGTCGGTCATCTGCTTCGCTGCCCATTCGCCGGCGGCCCGCAGCTGAGGTGAGCCAGTCAGCCTTGGCCCATACACGTCCGAAAGCACTTGAGCCGTGCGCATCACCTGCGAGTTCTTCGTGCCTTCCTCAATAATGCGGGTGTTTATATCCGCAACGGGCTGCGCAAACGCAAGCCCCGGCATTACGATCGCCTGCATCAACATGCACACGATCGCGGTTTTCATAAGACTTAGTTTTTTCATATGTGGTTTAGATCGTGACGCATTACCCCGCCGCGAGAGCAGGTCCGGTTCGATAGCTTTATCTCACCCGTCTGCTTGATACTTAGTTTTTGGTTGTAGAAGAGGCTCGATCAATGATCTTTGTTTATACTTTACCACCGCCGCGAATGTTTCGTAAACCTGTCTACTTATAAGGAAAAACAGTTTGACCGGTGTACAACAAGTGGCATATAATCATTACCGGATCGAGTCGCATCTGCATCTCTCGAAATCACCGCCCAAGTTCTTCGTTTCACCATCAATTTCCAAGCAGCAGCGCTGAAACGGTTTTCGCTTAAGCCCTACTCCCAATATGTCATCCCTTAATCTCTCGCTTCTCGAAGCCCTTCCGGCGAGCGCGGCACTCCTTGACCACGATGGAATTATCGTCGCGGCAAATGACGCCTGGCTGAACTCCGAAGCGCATCCGTCCCGCGCGAACGTATCGGTCGGCTCCAGCTATATCGATGCCTGCGACGTTCTCGCATCAAACATTGACCTAGCCTCCAAGGCCCGCGGCGTCCTTTCCGGAACATCCGACAGCCTCTCCGAAACTATTGCTTTTGACAACGGCCCGGGGGGCATCGAAACCCTCCGCATAAAGATAAGTCACGTTGTCGACAACCCGGCTGTGAGAGCGGTCGTGACGCATACTATCGTAGCCGCGGGCAGCGACAACGCGAATAGCGCCGGCGAACTGAAAGAACGTGTTAAGGAACTGAACGCGCTGTCGGCGAAATGCTCGGCTCGTACCTTCGTAGAGAGCGTACGATCCTCGAGTTCGGAGTGATGAACGACCGCTTCAAAAAGCAGAACACTGCCCTGACGTCACTCGTTAAAAGCTCGCTGTGGCAGCTATCAGACTACGACCTTGCATTTCATCAAGTCACCGAAACGGTCGCTATGATCAGTGCCAACCGCAAGGCGACCCCGGACGCCCACGAAACCGTGTGCGAATACCGTGTCCGACGGCCTGACGGTTCACTTCGGTGGATGTTCGAGCGCGGCGACATCGAATTCAATGCGGAAGGCGAACAGATCCGGCGCATCGGGATGGTGATGGACATCACGGAGCGTCGCCTTGCAGAGGAAACGCTCCGAGAAAGCGTGGCGGTTGCCAAGTTCGCAACACATCTGACACAACTCGGCGGGTGGAGCGTGAACCTCGGTGCAGGTGAGACCACCTGGACCGAAGAGACTTCACGCATCTACGAGGCGGGTCCGGGCTATGTGCCCACCGTCGAAGGAGGGATCGCCTGCTTTGCTCCGGAATATCGCCAGCTCATTAGCGAGGCTTTCGACAGGTGCATAAGCGACGGGGACCCGTTCGACCTGGAACTCGGCCTCATCACGCTCAAGAACAACCGCCGCTGGGTTCGCGTCATGGGCGAACAGGTCAAAGACGCCGACGGAACCGTGACCGGTGCCCGCGGTGCAATTCAGAACATTACTGATCAGGTTGATGCCAAAGAGGCTCTCCGACGTTCCGAAGAGCGCTACGCTCTTGCAACGGCAGCGGCTCAAGCAGCTCTCTGGGATTGGGATGTTTCCAGCGGTGACATCATCTTTTCTGAACAGTACCGCGAGCTCGTCGGTTACAGTTACGCGGATTTCCTCGACCGTGTCGAGAGTTTTAAGAGCATTCTCCACCCGGAGGACCAGGAAGTGCTAACCGACGTGATAGGAAAATACTTTCGGTCACCTCACAGCGGTGCCGTCACGTGCGAGTATCGCTTGAAACGTTCTGATGGCGAATATTATTGGTTCCGCTCGGTCGCTCAGGCTCTGTGGAACGACGAGGGCAAGGCAATTCGGTTGGTCGGCACCACCGTCGATATCACGGATATCCGCAATGCGCAGATCGTACGCGAGGAACTCCTCGAACGCGAACGGGCCGCCCGCCGCGAGGCTGACAACGCCAGCAAATACTACCGGTCCCTTTTCGAGTACGCACCCGGCAGTTACCTTGTACTCACACCGGACGAATTCGAGATCGTAGCCGTCAGTGATTCCTATCTTGTGGCTACAATGACCACGCGGGAGGAACTCCAAGGTCAAAAGTTTTTCGAGGTGTTCCCCAACGATCCTGATGATCCGGCCGCAGACGGCGAGACAAACCTTCGAGCATCGTTCGGACGTGTCAACTCGCTTAATCGCTCAGACGTCATGCCCATACAGCGGCATCCGGTCCGAGACCGCGATGGCCGTTTCATCGAAAAGTTCTGGGGCCCCGTCAACACGCCTGTTCCTGGCCCTAACGGCGAGATCGCGTTCATCATCCACCGCGCGGAAGACGTGACTGCGTAAGTTCACATGAAGCAGGAATTGGGCGAGCTGGCCGAGGCAGAGACCGAGTTCGCACGCCACGCGCAGCAGGTCGAGGCCGACATCGTTCTCCGCAGTCGAGAGATCAAACAGGCGCACGAACAGCTTGCGCAAAGCCAACTACTTCTGCAGATCGCCGGCCGCGCAGCAAAACTTGGCGGGTGGACGATCACGCTTCCCGATAAAACTCTCACGTGGTCAGATCAGGCGTGCATTATCCACGACCTTCAGCCCGGTCACACCCCGACCATCGAAGAAGGCATCGGTTATTTCGTTGCGGAACATAGGCCCACGATCCGCCGGCTCATTCATGAATGCGAAACATTGGGCACACCGTATGATGCAGAGCTGGAGAAGACCACTGCAAAAGGACGCCGTATTTCAGTACGTACTATCGGTGAGGCCGTTCGGGACGACAACGGCAACATCGTTCGTTTGCAAGGAGCTTTTCAGGATATAACCGCTCAAAAAGCCGCTGAAAGCTCGCTCGCTGAGAGCCAGCAGCGCTTCCGCCAGCTGGCAGATGCCATGCCATTCATCGTCTGGACGGCCGGAGCCGACGGCAATATCGACTTCTCGAACACGGAGTTCTTCGAATTCACGGGCGTAAGCCCAGACGCTCCGGCCGACGAGCGGTGGCAGCCGTGCCTGCACCTCGATGACATCGACCGCTGTTTGACGGAATGGACGCGGTGTGTCGACTCCCATGAACCCTTCGATATCGAATACAGGATGCTGCGAGGCTCCGATGGCGAGTTCCGATGGTTTCGAGTTCAGGCTCGTCCCATCCGAGACGCGAGCGGAATGCTTACCAGTTGGTATGGTACTGCCATCGATATTCACGAAACGAAACTTCTTGAACAGAGCGCGACGAAATATGCGAGCCGGCTGACCACCACACTCGAAAGCATCACGGACGGCCTATTTATCGTTGATCTGGAGTGGCAGTTTACCTACGTTAATCCCGAAGCCGAACGCCTCCTAATGCGCACATCTGCCGACCTTCTTGGCAAGAGCATGTGGGACGAGTTCGCGGACGCGGTAGATACTGTCGCCTGGGCAAACTACCGCCGAGCCGTGGAAGAAAATACCACAGTTGCATTCGAGTTCTACTTCGCCCCGCTCGAGAAATGGTTCGACGTCAAAGCGTATCCTTCCGAAGAGGGTCTCGCCGTCTATTTCCGCGACATTACCGCTCTTCACGAGCATCACGAAAAGTTGCGCGAAAGCGACGAGCGCTTCCGCCTGCTGGCAAAAGCCACCAATGATGCGATCTGGGACTGGAATCTAACGGACGACAGCCGCTGGTGGAACGACGGCTTGGATGTGCTTTTCGGAGCAACCGAGGGTGAGACTGGTTTCACTATAGAGTCTTGGACGAAGCGGATTCACAGTGACGACCGCGAAAAGGTAGTGGCCGACCTGAATGCCGCGATCGCGAATGGAACGGATGGATGGTCTGCAGAATACCGCTTCGAGCGCCTCGACGGCACGTTCGCGTCAGTTCTAGACCGCGGCTATGTTATCCACGACGCTGACGGCGTCCCGGTTCGCATGATCGGCGGAATGACTGATCTTACGGAACAGAAAAACCTTGAGGCACAGCTTCTGCAAAGTCAAAAGATGGAGGCCATCGGCCAACTCGCCGGCGGGATAGCTCACGATTTCAACAATCTGCTCACCGTCATAAACGGATACAGTGACCTTCTTCTGCGCTCCATCGAACCTGATTCCCCGCACGAAAAACGCATCGCCGCTATCCGCGATGCCGGCGACCGTGCTGCAAATCTCACGCGTCAGATGCTCGCCTTCAGCCGCAAACAGATTCTCGCCCCTAAGGTAATTGACGTTAACGAGATTGTTGATGGCATGAACAAACTTCTCCGCCGAATCATTGGCGAGGATATCAACTTCACGGCAGTTCTCGATCCTGCTCTCCTGCCAGTAAAGGTCGACCCCCCTC
>JACDAK010000036.1 GCA_013695495.1 Blastocatellia bacterium
TCTATTGGCTTATCGAACACGACGAACTCAGCGGCCCCATCAACATCTCCTCGCCCAACCCGCTCCCCAACCGCGATTTCATGAAGATCTTCCGCAATGTCGCAGGAGCCCCGTTCGGCCTCCCCGCCGCCGAATGGCAGCTCGCCATCGGTGCATTCTTCATGCGCACAGAAACCGAACTCATCCTAAAAAGCCGCCGCGTCGTCCCCAAACTCCTTACCGAGTCCGGCTTCACATTTAACTTCCCTCACTGGGAAACCGCCGCCGCCGATCTCTTCAACCGCTGGAAAGCGGCGAAATAGTCCGGAACGCCGCAACCGTCCTTTCCGATTTTCGCTTCCGCAAATTTCCTTGCTAAAATTAAGGTGTAACCAGAGCCCCTGCAATAATTTCGTCGATCCGATACCGTTTCGACCTCGATCCGATATGCAAAAATCAACAAAGATCCTTATCGCCTACGATGGTTCCGACTTTTCCGATGCGGCCCTCGCCGATCTCGACCGGGCCGGCATCCCTGACGACGCCGAGGCGGTATTGCTCAGCGTTGCCGACGCCGGGGATCCGCCCGGGTTAACCGATCGCGCGGTGCCGGAAACTGGCAAAGTTCCGATGCAATCTGCCGAAACGATTCGTCAGCATCTTCACGAGATGATAGAACAAACACGCGTCACCGCCGAGTCCGCAGCTGACCGGATTCGCGGAATGTTCCCTTCATGGAACGTCTCTGCTCGAGCGGTCACCGGCAGCCCCGCCGCCGAGCTGATCAAAACGGCCGACGAATGGAAAGCTGACGTAATCGTCGTTGGTTCACATGGCCGCGGCTTCCTTGGGCGCGCCGTACTCGGCAGTGTTTCGATGAAAGTGCTTCACGAAGCTGCGTGCTCCGTCCGCATCGCCCGCGCCAGCGTATCCGCACCCGGAAGCCCAACCCGCGTTCTTATCGCCGTAGACGGCTCGCCCAACGCCGATCTTGCCCTCGATCACGTTCTCGAACGAACCTGGCCCGAATCTACTGAGTTTCGACTCATCACCGCTGACAACGACCCCGGCTCTCGTCCCGAGACCTCAGTTCTCGACATGGTCCCCGAAGGCAAAGAAGACTCCCCCGAAGCAAAAGCTTGGGTCGATCGCGTACTTCGCGGCCCTTCACGCAAAATCAAATCCGCTGGCCTCAATGTCTCACAGGCATGCCGCTGGGGCGATGCCGCCGATGTCATCCTTAATGAAGCAACCGGGTGGAAAGCAGACTCCATATTCGTGGGTGCCCGCGGGCTCGGCCGCTTTCATCGCCTCATGATAGGCAGTGTCTCCGGTGCCGTCGCCGCCAAAGCGAAATGTAGCGTCGAGGTCGTTCGCGACAACACCGGTAACCCCTTGATCATAGAGTAATGACGCAAGATTCCAACGCAGATCGCCGCCTCAACCGCGTCGCCGTAATCGGCTGCGGCCACGTTGGCTCTACCTCCGCCTTCGCCCTGCTCGCCAGCGGCGTCGCGCAAGAAATAGTGCTCGTCGACACTGACCAAGAGCGGCTCGAAGGCGAGGTCATGGACCTCCAGCACGCCGTACCGCTCCTTCACCCCGTGAAAATTTGGGGCGGCGATTATCGTGACGTTGCCGCTGCCGATATCGCCGTCATCACCGCCGGCGCCAGCAGCAAACCCGGCCAATCGCGACTCGACCTCCTCCGCGATAACGGCAAGGTCACAAGCAGCATCGTTAAAGAGATGATGGACGCCGGTTTCGACGGCGTCATTCTAATGACCACAAACCCCGTCGACGTTCTCGCGCAAGTTGCCCAGCGCCACAGCGGCCTCCCCGTCGAACGCGTCATTAGCTCGGGCACCGTACTCGACACCGCCCGCCTGCGTTCCATCCTCGGGGAAAAACTCGGCATCGAATCGCGCTCCATTCACGCTTACATCATCGGCGAACACGGCGATTCTGAGATCGCGACCTGGAGTTCCGCCACTGTCGCCGGTGTCCCGCTCCGCGAATTCGCCAAACCTTTCAACATCGATTTCGACGCCGTCCTCGAACGCGTCCGCCGCGCCGCACCCAAGATCGTAGAGAAGAAAGGCTACACCGCAACCGCCATCGCCACATCCGTCGCCCGCATTTGCGAAGCCATCCTCCGCGATGAAAACACTGTCATGCCGGTCTCCACGCTCACGACCGGCCAATACGGCATCACTGACGTTTACCTCAGTCTGCCGTGCGTCGTCGGCCGCCGCGGCGTCAATAGCGTCATCGAGGTCCCGCTCGACGTCGACGAACTCAAAGGCCTCCGCGCTTCCGCCAAGGTCCTTTCCGAGACGCTCGCCAGCATCTTATCCGAATAACGCTTCTAATGATTCCCGAAGAGATGCGAGAACGTAACGAGGATCTCAAAAGACACGTTCACCCGCCGGGTAGATCAGCACCATGAACGATTACGTCATCCTTATCTTCGGCATCGCAGCAGCCGGCATTGGCGGCGAACTCTTCGTCCGCGGAGCCGTCGGCCTTGCCAAATGGGCACGTATCCCCGTCGGTATCATCGGTGCCACCATTGCCGCATTCGCCACCTCAAGCCCCGAACTCGCCGTCTCCGTAGGCGCCGCACTCGACGGCAAGCCACATATCGCACTCGGTGACGCACTCGGCAGCAACGTCGCAAATATCGCTCTCGTCCTCGGCATCGCTCTCCTCTTCGCCCCGCTCACCGCCGAACGCAGCAGCATCCGCCGCGATTTCCCTGTCGCCATCGGTGCACCATTCCTGACCGCGCTCCTGGTCCTTGATGGGGAACTCTCTCGCCTCGACGCCGCCATTATGCTAAGCGTTTTCGCGGGCTGGATCACCGCCGCAGTCT
>JACDAK010000283.1 GCA_013695495.1 Blastocatellia bacterium
AGTTTACCCAATCTACATCGATTATGAAATTTTGACCCGTTTATTTCGAAAGCATCGGCTGGAGTTCGCGATAGATGTTCTCGGTCATGATCCGCGTACCTTCTGCATTGGGGTGAATGCCGTCCGCTTGGTTGAGTTGGCGTTGCATCGCGACATTCTCAAGCAGAAAGGGTAGGTATGCGACTCCGTGCTCCTCGGCGAGATCAGGAAACGCATTCTGATAATCGCGTTGATAGTCTGCGCCCATCGCGGGCGGGGCGAGCATACCGCAGAGAAGTACTTTTACATTCCTCGCCTTAGCCTTTTCGATGATCTTGCCGAGATTCGACTTCATGCGGTCGACGGGCATGCCCCTAAGAAGGTCGTTGGCTCCAAGTTCCAGGATGAGGATCTCAACATTCTCGCTCTCAAGGACCCAGTCGGCTCGCTCAAGGCCGCCGAGGCTGGTATCGCCTGAAACGCCGGCGTTTATTACTTCATAGTTGTAGCCTTCGGACCGAAGGCGTTCCTGCAGCAGATACGGGTACGACTCCGACTCCGCAAGCCCGAAGCCGGCGGTTAAACTGTCGCCAAAAGCAATGATCTTGAGGCTGTTCGCTCGCTGCTCCGGATACACCAAAGGCCGGTTGACGTCATATGTACCAGCCTGCTGCTGCGGAGAGATCGATGTGCATGACGACGACGCCATGATCAAAAAGCTGAAACTTATAAACGCTGTAATTCGAATAATATGACGCATATTTCTGAAAACTGAGATGCAGAACAATTTAAACGTGTTTGATGTTTTTTCGCAATTACCGACCGTTACAGACATTATCACCGGGGCGAATCTCACATCTCGCCAGCGGTGAGTATAATCGAGCTATATGATCCAACTTTCGAACGTAACTAAGGTCGTTCGTTCAGGCACGGACGACCTTACGATCCTTTCTGACGTCTCGTTGGAGATACCGGATGGACAATTCGTCGCCTTGACCGGAGCTTCCGGCAGCGGGAAATCGACGCTGCTCGGGTTGCTAGCGGGCCTCGATTCTCCAACCTCCGGGAGCATCAGCGTCGACGGCGACGAGATCACGACGATGAGCGAAGACGGCCTCGCCGACATACGCAGCGAAAAGATCGGCTTCGTCTTTCAGAGCTTTCATCTGATCCCGAGCCTGACGGCGTTCGAGAATATCTTGATCCCGATGGAGATCCGCGGGGCGAAAGATGCCAAGGATCGTGCAAGGCAGCTTCTGAGCGACGTCGATCTGACCAACCGCGGCCATCATTATCCCACGGAACTGTCAGGAGGCGAACAGCAGCGCGTGGCGATCGCCCGTGCTTTCGCCAACAAGCCGAAGATCTTGCTGGCGGATGAGCCCACGGGGAACCTCGATTCGAAGAACGGCGCCCTCATCTTCAATCTAATGACTAATCTGCATAAGCAGAACAAGGTAACGTTGGTGCTTGTGACCCATGATCAGCAGCTCGCGGCACAGTCGCAACGGCAGGTGGTGTTAAAGGATGGCCGGATCATAAAGGACGAATAGCGTGAATTTCATTGTTAACCTCACAATTCGCGAGATACGTTCGTCCTGGCGGCGGCTGCTTTTCTTTTTTCTGTGCATCGCTCTGGGCGTTGGGTCAGTTGTTGCCCTGCGTTCGCTGATACAGAACCTGATGCAGGCCGTGGGAACCGACGCTCGTGCTCTGATGACGGCAGACCTCGAGATAAGTACAACGAACGACTTCTCGCCGGCGGACATTGCTCGTATCGAATCCGTCATAAACCGGTCGAGGATCGTCGAAGCAAGAAATGAGGCGATCACAACGTCGTCGATGGCACGGCCCGCCAATCCCGCCAACGAATCACTGCGCATAGTCGAGCTAAAGGGCGTAGAGCCCCCGTTTCCTCTTGTGGGTGAGTTTCAACTCGACGGAGGGCTCGAGTTCAATCACAAACTCCTGGAGAATGGCGGGGCCTTAGTAGCTCGAATACTACTGGAGGACCTCAATTTAAACGTCGGCGACCGCATCGTGATGGGTGAAGGCGAGTTCGAGATTCGCGGGAGTTTCGATCAGGAACCCGGCGGTTCGAGCGGTTTCCGCCTTGGCGCGCGCGTTTTTGTAGAAAAGAGGGCGTTCGACGAAGCGGGTATTACGCGGAACGCGAGCAGGGTCCGGCATCGCATACTGTATAGAACGTCCGACAATCCGACCCCGCTTGTTGCCGAACTGCGAGAGGAATTGAAAGGAACTACGGTGACGGTGCAGTCGTACCGCGAGACTCAGGAGCGGATCGGCGAGCAATTCGCACGAACAGAAAATTACCTTGCACTCACGGGACTTCTTATACTTGTGCTGGGCGGCGTGGGCGTTTGGAACGTTTCGCGAGCGTTTGTTGAGCAGAAGCGTAAGACCGTTGCGGTACTGAAATGTCTGGGGGCAAGCGGCAATCGAATCATCGTCGTATATCTGCTGCAGATATTAACGCTCGGGCTGATAGGCAGCGTGTTCGGGGTGATTCTCGCGCAGGTCGGGCTTTGGCTGATCCGGGCGCAGTTCTACGCGGAGCTACCCGAGAACATGAGCTCCGCGGTAGCTCCCGGCACGGCGCTGCAGGGAATGCTGCTCGGTGTAATGATCTCTTTACTGTTTTCGGCTCTGCCGCTGCTTCAGGTGCGGAACATCAAGCCGCGGCTGCTGCTTCGCGATGAAAGCAACGCAACATTTCGCAAGCTCGACGTAACGCGTTGGCTCATAGGAGCAATCAGCATCGCGGGCCTTCTCGGTTTGGCCGTGTGGCAGGCGGGCTCGTTCAGGGTCGGCGTCTTCTTTTTGACCGGGCTCGCATTGACCGCAGCCTGCCTTTATCTCGCTGCTGTGATCCTGATGTGGTTCCTTCGTCGTTTTCGGCCGAGCGGATCTTTTGCTATTCGCCAAGCTATAAACTCGCTGTACCGGCCGGGAAATCAGACGCGGATCATCTTGCTGGCAGTTGGGCTGGGAGCGTTCGTGGTGCTTGCAGTGCAGTCGCTGCAGACGAATTTGGTCAGGGAATTCGATTTCTCGCGGAATCAGCGTCTGCCGACGCTGTTCTTCATTGATGTTCAGAAGAGTCAGATCGGCGAGCTTGCTGCGATGATCGAATCTCGCGTCGGCGAGCAGCCTGAAACGACTCCCACGGTTCGCGCGCGTATTGCGTTTTTGAATGGCAAGCCGCTCGACTTTCAGCAAGCAGAAGTACGGCAGCAGCAGGGACAGATCGGACGCGAGTTTGCTGTCACCTATCGGCCTAATTTGGACGTTAATGAGACAGTGACTGCGGGCCGATGGTGGCAAGACGATGACGTGCCGGAAGTTTCGGTTGAAGAAACGATGGCCGTGAGGTTGAGTATTCAGCCGGGCGATTCAATGACTTTCGACATCTCAGGCCGGCCGGTAACGGCCCGCGTTGCTAATATCCGCAAGCTCGATCTACGCAATACACGCACGGCGTTCGTTTTTGTGTTCAAACCGGGTGTATTGGAAAGTGCACCGCAAAGCTTTGCCGCAACAGTGCTGAAACGTATCGGGCCGACGGAACGCCAGCGGCTGCAGCGCGAGGCAATAGGCCAGTTCCCCAACATTCAGATATTCGATGTTGCCGACATCGTCGCGACCGTGCAAAAGCTGGTTAACAACTTTGTACTCGCCATTTCTTTCGTCGGCACTTTTGTTATCTTGAGCGGGATCCTGATACTTATCGGTTCGATCGCGCTCACCAAATCTCAGCGGATCTACGAGAACGCGATACTAAAAACTTTAGGGACGCGCCGTTTATCGCTTGCGTCCATCCTGGTGGCCGAGTACGGGCTGCTTGGGTTGATAGCCGGACTCATCGGTGCGGTATTTTCGGGCGCACTCTCTTATGCCGTGAGCCGATTCATCCTCAATATCTCATGGGAATTTGAGCCGCTGCTCTACCTAGCCGGGATCGGTGCAACTGCGTTGCTTGTTATGGTGGTCGGGGCGGCGGCAAGCTTTGACGTGCTATTTAGAAAACCACTCGCAACGCTGCGGTCGCAGTGATCATGAATCAGGCTGGAATGTGTGGGCGGCGAGCACAGCTCGCATATTGACCTGCCCAAGCAGTGTTTCAAGATAGGCTGCGAAGCGATGCAGGACGGGTACCAGGTCCTTTTTTTCATTCGTCGAAAGGACCTCTTCGCAAAACCGTTCTACCGTTTCCTGATCTTTGAAAAACAGGAAGCTGACCGGTTCCGCGAGAAATACTTCCAGCGAACCGCGCAGATCCTTAAGGATCGTCTCAGACGGGTCTTGCTCGGCGGCCTTAACGAGCCGCAGTGAATTCCAAAGCGCCTCACGCAAGGTCAGCGATCGTTGAAGCTTCGTCTTAAACTCCGGAAACAGGTCGGCGATGTCGATTCCGGGTTCGCCCATCCGTGCAAAACCGGCGAGAATGTGGCGAAAGCTGTCGTTGAGCAGCTCGTATGAGGTTTCGAATTTCGCATAGACCGCCGGGGTTGGTCGAATATCGATGACGCCGGCGAGTTCCTGCTCGAATGCTTTCTTGAGCTCAAGAGACATCGTGTAAGACGTGCCGTCTAGAAGACCGTAAAGTTCTGTCTGTTCATCGGGATGCCGCGCGAGACGGTTGTTGATGAAGCGAATAAGATCTCTTGCCTGCGAATTGACGCTGTAAAAGACAGGAAGCATCGGTTTGAGCGGAACGTCGTCTTTCAAGGCTCTGCCGATCAGCCGCAGCGAGCGAAGCAGACGAACGAACCGCGGGACGATTTCGCCAAGATCGGCGCGATCGTCATCGGATACCGCCCGGTCTTTTAAAACCCGGCTAAGAGCGTCGGGAACCGTGTCGAGATCGTCAGAATATTTAACACGAAGAGGTGTGAGGTCCACCTGTGTAAGCCGCTCGAGCAGCCCGTGGCGGAAGGCGTTCCATTCATCGAATCTGAGCGGAGCCGAGCGCATCAACCCATTACTCAACACGATTCCGTTTTTGAGCTCGGACGACAGCTCGATCAGTCCCTTGCGGAATAGCTCATCAGCGAGATCAAGATCGTCACCGGCGGCAATGCTAAGTGCAAAGGCGGTTTCGGAACTATTGAGAAGGCTGGAATATACGATGCGGAGCTCTCGCGACCAGTCCTTTGAGGGCGTGACGCGAGCGAGTTCGCTTCCGGCTGCCGGGCTTAAAAACCTGATCAGCCCATCGATCTGAACCGAGAGTTCGAAGCTAAGTTCGGGGGCGCTGCTGCGGTCAGGTGCAGCGGCAAGGTCGCGTTCGAATTCCTGCGCATCGAATACGCTGACCGGCGCTGTGACAGGTGGTTTATCAGACATTAGAAGGAATCGTTTTTCGGATCAACCGACAGACAAGAACAGACTGCCGTGCACCTTGCACCGCGAAATTCATTGTACTATATCCTAACGCGTATGCAATCGCGTTCGACAGGAGGGTGACCGGGTGAAGTTACTGATAGCCACAACCAATCAAGGCAAATTACGAGAGATCGAATCTCTGATCTACCGGCCTGATGTGCAGCTCTTGAGCCTTTCAGACTTTTCGGCCGCGAGCGAGGTTGCCGAAACAGGCGAGACATTTCTGGCAAACGCGACGATCAAGGCGGCTGGCTACGCCCGACAATTTGGCGTGATGACCGTCGCGGACGATTCGGGGCTCGAGGTAGCGTCTCTCGGAGGGCGGCCGGGGGTCCACTCGGCAAGATTCGGCGGCGAGCAAACGCCTTATGCGGAAAAGATGCGCATGCTGTTGGATGAGATCGCCGGACTGGAGACGGACGATCGCACCGCGCGCTTTGTGTGTGCGATCGCTGCCGCCGACGTCAGCGGGCAGATCGTCTTTGCGGAGGAGGCGGACTGCAGCGGGGTGCTCGCCAACAAACCGACGGGCACGGGCGGGTTCGGCTTCGACCCGATATTCATACCTGACGGGTACGGACTAACTTTCGCGGAGCTGGCTGACGGTGTGAAACAGAAAATCAGCCATCGAGCCAAGGCGGTCCGCTTATTTATTCGATTTCTTGGGCATTACAAGCCGATTTGACTTGACCAACGTAGACTTCACTTGTAAACTTCGACACTTGAGATCGGTTCTCATGCTTATATCACGGGGCGTAGCACAGCTTGGTAGTGCGCACGGTTTGGGACCGTGAGGCCGCAAGTTCGAATCTTGCCGCCCCGACCATCAGGCTTGCTAGGAAAATCAGGACCTTTGCCCGCACGTTGCTTTCTGACCGCCGGCAAATCTAATTCAGAAAATTCAGTATTCACAACACACCTTGGAGGTTAACTAAAATTATGGCTCGTATGACACAGACGGAGATCGTAAATACTCTGGCAGATTCGACAGGACTGAAGAAGACAGACGTTAAGGGACTTTTTGAAACCCTTGCAGAACTCGCAACGTCCGAAGTGAAAACGAACGGCGAATTTACCATTCCCGGATTCGGAAAACTCAAGAAGTCGCACCGGAAGGCGCGTGACGGACGCAACCCCGCCACGGGCGATGTGATCAAGATCCCGGCGAAAACAACTGTTAAATTCACGGTTGGTAAAGCAATGAAAGATGCTGTCGCCTAACTTTTCTTTAAGGATCTCTAGGTCAATATTCGAACCGGCGGAACCTCAAAGTCCGCCGGTTCTTTTCTATCAGCAACTTTTGAGAAAATTGTCACAAACGCTAAAAAAAGTGATGACAAATGCGTAATAGTTTGTTAATATCACAATATAGCGTTAGATGCCGTTTGAACCCCCCAATATATCCAGTTAAGTGGTTGGCAGTTTCAACCGATTGATATCGGAGAGATATGGAACACGGAACATTCCGAGGGGGATTTTCGTTTTTAACGCTATATATACACAGGGTAAATTCAACTAAGGAGATAATAAAAGTGGCAGCAGCAAAACAAATGACGTTGCAGGACAGAATACTGCAAATCGATCATATACAGGCACGCCGTTTTTCGAAGTTAACCGGCGACTCGATCGACATTGCGGCAGAGGGAATCATTCGACATTTGCGGGCTTGTGCCCGTATGGACGTGAATCCGGATGCTTCAGCCGTTCGGGAAATCATTGACGATGCGTTGAACGGCCGACGGGTCTTTGCAGAGACTTCAAATGATCTGCTTGCAGCAGCTTAGTATAGGTTTATAACTTGGCACTAATATTGAAACCGCCTGAATCTGGCGGTTTTTTTTTCGCTTAAAATTCAGTTGTGCGCAGGCGGGAACTGTATAAGCGATAATGCCCATGGTCTTCGCCTTCGTCCAGCTCATACCATTTCTGAACGTTCGTGAGTGGGTCCCCATCGGCTATGCGCACTACAACATAGGCGAACACGTGCTCCACAGCCTCAGCGCCCGAGAACGCCTCTATGAACCGTTCGAAGCGTTCGACCTCATCCTCGATCTCCGCAACAGTGAGCGGCCGCGCGTCCGCCGAAAGCGTGGCATTAAATCGATCCCAACCGAAAAGTGCCATGC
>JACDAK010000076.1 GCA_013695495.1 Blastocatellia bacterium
ACGCATCGGTAACGATAATCTCTTGATGGCTCAGTCTCATGTCGCTCACGATTGCACTATCGGCGACAACGTCATCATGGCCAATGCCGCGACACTGGCCGGGCACGTCGAGATCGCCGACCGGGCAAACGTTGGGGCATACTCCGGTGTTCACCAATTCTGCCGCGTCGGCCTTGAAGCCTTTGTCGGGGGTTACTCTGTCGTTGTGAAAGACGCGCCGCCCTATGCGATCATTCAGGGTAACCACGCCAAGTGCTACGGGCTCAACACCGTCGGAATGAAACGCCGTGGATACTCGCGTGAAGCTATCAGTAGCCTTACCAAGGCATTCCGCCTCCTTTTATCTTCAAAGCTCAACACGACGCAGGCTGTCGAACGGATCCGCGAAGAGATCTCCGGCTCGCCGGAAGTCGACATTCTTCTCGAATTTATTGAGAGTTCTGAGCGAGGCATAGTAAAATAGGCTCGTTTATCCCGAAATCATGGAACCGATCAACAGCGAGCAGGTCTTGGCCGAATTCGGAAAGCGCATTCAGCGCTGCTACGGGTGCTTTATCGCCTATCATCTGAAAGACATGTACCTCGGCGAAGACGTCACCTTTTTTTGCGAACACTGCAAAGACGAAAACATGTTCCACTTCGACGATTTTGCGCGGCAACTCGATCTTGCGAAATTGAAGGAAGTGGCAGACGCAGATCACCATCACTAGCTAAATGGCTCACTTAACCCTGACGATCGAGGGTCCGTACGACACTCGGTCAGTCGACATCGACGATGAGATCACGATCGGCAGAACAAGCGACGCCGACGTGGTCATCGATGATGAGGGGCTTTCGCGCGTCAACACTACATTCTTCTTAGATGACGGTGAGGTCTGGGTCGCAGATGAAAACTCCACCAACGGAACCTTCCTAAACGGCGAGCGGGTCGTTGGCCGGCCGCGGGTCGTTCGCGCCAGCGACGTTCTGAAGATCGGGAGCGTTACCACGATCAGCGTTGGTTCCGGCTCTCCGGTAGAAGCGTCGTACCAGGCGGCTCCTCCTTATTCCCCCGACCAACCCGCGCCATTGCCGGGGGTCGATACGCCTGCGGGAATACCTCAGTACCAAGCACCCGCGACAAAACCGACCGGTGCACCGATCCTTCTCATGGTTTCGATCGGCGCCACCTTGGTTATCCTTCTCTTCGGCGGCATCGCACTTTTTGTCATCTCTCAAATGGCGGACGGCCCCGGCTCGGGCGGCGCCGGACCAAAGACTGCATCTGCGATCATCCCGCAACGTGTGATCGATCCGCTCGGCGGTGAGAACGAAGAAGATCTGGATGACCTCATCGCTTCGTGGGAGGTCGCTGAGGAAGAGTTGATTGCGAGCGACGTTGTCGATATCACAGGCGCGGTCTCGGAAAATGAAGAGATCGACCTCAATGTTTCCTCGGCATTTCTCGCAAGCAGGCAGCAACTCGCTATGGCCCCGCGTACCGGTGCGACCGGCATCAGGCCTGCAGGCCTTAACGTCCCGAAAGAGTTGTTCGGCGACGGCGTCATAAAACAGACGCGCAAGCTGCGGGAAATGCGTGAGGCGGGCTATCGGCAGCCGCTCGACTTTGGCGATCTCGCAGAGAAGCGCCTAAGCGGCGAATTGATCGAACTTCCGGTGGCGACGGAAAGTTTCTATCTCGATGTCGGCGGTTCGGCGCGCGATACGCCGTTCATGTCGTTCAGCTTCAAAGAGCCTGTTCGTGAGATAGCTCCCAACCATCCAAAATATGACACTCTCAACCGTCTCGCGTCGAACTTTGCGGGCGTCAAATATGATCTGAATAACGCCGCCGACCGCCGGCAAATGCGAATGCGTCTCCTTCGCATGTTCCATCCTCGTTCGCGGCCGATCCTGAAGGAGCTAGCTGACGCTTACTTCGCGCAGTTCCAGCGGCCACTTCGCGTTACCTCCCTCACGCGTTCTATGGATTACCAGATCCTGCTTAACCAGGGCAATCCAAATTCTTTCGTCGTCCGCGGGGAGGGAGCTCTACCCCCCCACACCTCGGGCTGTGCCTTTGACCTCGCGCGGAAGCATATGTCCGTCGACGAGCAGAACTTTGTAATGGCGAAACTGGCTGAGATGGAACGCGAGGGCAGGCTCGATGCACTGATCGAATACGGTGTGAATGCGTGCTTTCACGTCTTCATTTATTCAGATGGCCAGGCTCCCAGATTGGACCT
>JACDAK010000101.1 GCA_013695495.1 Blastocatellia bacterium
TACGTACTCTGAGGATGCGATCTTTGCCGGAACCGATAATGGCCTCTTCCGCACCACCGATGTCACCAAAGGCTGGCAAAAGGTAAATTTGGGCGAGGAGATCAACTCGAATATCTTTGTAGTTTACTCAACACCGGTGCAACCCGGCACGATCTGGCTGGGGACAATGACCTCGGGGGTTCTGGTCTCGCGCGACAACGGCAGGACATGGGACAAGATGGACGTCGCACCCCGCGGGATTCCCATCACCGCGATCACGATCGATACGAAACGGCCAAACAACATTTACGTCGGCACTACCCAGTCGCTTTATCTCAGCCGCGACGGCGGACGGCGCTGGACGCGTAGGGGCGGTGGCCTCCCGCTGGGCAAATACACGAGCATTCTTGTCAACCCTGATAACACGGACGAGATCTTCGCGGCAAGCTCACTCGAATCTGACGGTGGCGTGTTCTTTTCAAGCGACGCAGGCGAGCGTTGGACGCGTATCGATCAAGGCATGCCGGTGCCTAGCCGACGTGTCTGGGCTATGGCGTTCGACCCTAGAGATCCTAATCGGATCTTCGCGGCCTCACATTCGTCGGGAATTTACCGCATCGATCGCATACCGGAACGTGCCGCTGAAGAATCTAAAACGGACGCAGTTTCGCGTACGGTGATACAGTAAACTTTGAGACGAACTTAGTTAATGGCGGCGCCAGTGGCCGCCTTTTTTTTTGCGTTTGGTTTTGTTCGCCTACGCATTTATAATTTGGGCAGAAAGGAGTAATCATTCGTGGATCTCGACCTTGCGACTCGGGTAGCGGTGGGAGCGTCGCCCGAAGAGCACTCAAACGTTCCCTTCCTCGCCATTCCCGGACAATCTCGGCTTTTCCTGGATCATCTTGCTGACCCGGCGTCGCTCAGCAGGTTCTATCCCTCTCCCGTAGCTCGAATCCAAGATATTGCGCCGTTTTCGAAGGAAGTGCTCGCGCGTTACGAGACAGATCGCAACCAATTGGCCGTCGCACTGGAGGGTTTCAACCGCAGGATCGGCTCCGGCGACAAGGTCCTTCGAAACATTGAAAGGCTGCGGAAGCCTGACACTGTCGCAGTGCTCACCGGCCAACAGACAGGACTCTTTACGGGCCCGATCTATTCGATCTACAAGGCTCTCACCGCAATAGCCGCAGCGGAAAAGCTGACGGCGCAAGGGGTCTCGGCAGTGCCTGTTTTCTGGGCTGCGACCGAAGATCACGATCTCGAAGAAGTTTCGGCGGCTAAATTGATAGATTTGAAAGGGCGGCTGACTTCCGTCAGCTACAAAGCGCAAAACGAGTTCTCCGGACGTGCAGTCGGTGAGATCGTTTTGACCGACGAGGTCAGGCAGGCCGTCGGCCACGCCTTTGAACAGCTCGAAAAGACGGAGTTTACAAAGGACGTCCGAGCACTGGTTGAGGACGCATGGCAGAGCGGCCGTTCCTTTGGCGACGCCTTTTGTTCGCTGCTAATGAGGCTGCTAGGCGACCGTGGTTTAGTAATCGTATCGCCGACAGAAGCCGCATTCAAAGAGCTGGCGGCCCCCATTTATCAAAAGGCGATAGGCCAGGCAGTGGCGCTGCGTGACCGCCTGATTGCCAGAAGTGCTGAACTCACGGCCGCCGGCTATGAGCCTCAAGTTCTCATTGATGACGACCATTTCCCAATGTTCATTCGCTCGGCAAGATCGCAGCGGGTGCCGTTGCGTCTAACCCCCAAGGGGCGGATCAGGGCGAAGGACGGTAGTACAGAGTTCTCGGTCGACGAGCTGATCGAATTTGCCGGAAACTCGCCCGAAGATCTCAGTCCCGGTGTCGTGTTGAGAGCGACGGTGCAGGACCATATCTTTCCGACCGTTTGCTATTTTGGTGGAGGGGCAGAGGTAGCGTACTTTGCGCAAAGCAGTGTAGTTTACGAAACGCTTGATCGTCCGGTCACGCCGATCTTCCACCGGCAAAGCTTCACGATTGTCGAACCTTCAAGCTCGAGAACCATGCTGCAGTACGACCTTACTTTGTCTGATCTGTTCCGGGGAAAAGATGACGTGCTTCGCGAACTAGCCGAAAGGCTCTTCGGTCGGACGACCGCAGTTTCGATCGCAGATGCCGAAGAGATAATTAATACACAGCTCAACCGTCTCGACCGAGAACTTTCTGAGAAAGATCCGACGCTCGGGGCGGCGGTCGCTACGCGCCGGCGTAAGATCATTTATCATATCTCGGCGCTGCGTGAGAAGTTTTACCGATCGGAGCTTCGACGAAATGAGGTGTTCACGCGGCGAATGGATGCTCTCTTTGATCAAATCTATCCGGAGAGCGGCCTGCAGGAGCGCAGTATTAGCGTGCTCTATTTTCTGAATAAATATGGCCACGCTTTCATGAATCGTTTGGCTGCCGAGATAGATCTCGATAACAAAGACCATCGCCTGCTGTATTTATAGATGAACAAGATCCGCATTTTACCCGACAACTTAGCAAACCAGATCGCCGCGGGCGAGGTGGTCGAACGGCCTGCGTCTGTTATCAAGGAGCTGGTTGAGAATGCTATTGATGCCGGTGCACGTCGCATCCAGATCGACGTTGAACTCGGCGGCCGCCGCTTGATCCGGATCGCCGACGACGGTTCCGGGATGACGCGGGACGATGCGATCCTCGCGTTTGAGCGGCATGCTACCTCTAAGATCCGCGAGCTCGAAGACCTTTCGCAGATCGCGACGCTGGGGTTTAGGGGCGAGGCATTGGCGTCCATCGCATCGGTCGCAAAGGTCGAGCTTATCACCTGCAACGACGATACAGCAGCAACCAGGGTCGTCATCGAAGGCGGGCGGTTGGTAGATGTTAAGGACGCCGCACGGGCGCAGGGAACTACGCTGGCGGTTCGCGACTTGTTTTTCAATACACCGGCACGCCGCAAATTTATGCGGTCTGAGGCGACAGAGAATTATCACCTCACATCCATTGTTACGCATTACGCTCTCGCGAACCCGGAGATCGCGATCTTACTTACGAATAACGGCCGCGAGGTTTTGCATGTTACACCGGCACGCGATCTTCGCGAGCGTGCTTTCCAGATCTTTGGCGGCGCGATGATCGAGAGCCTGATCCCCGTAAGCGGCGGGCGTGATTTTCTTGCGAAGGTGACGGGATTTGTGTCGGCACCGCGGGAACGAAGGACGACACGCGACTCGCAGTATTTCTTTGTGAATAACCGCTATGTCCGCGACAAGGTCATAGCCGACGGGCTCCGCGAAGGGTTTCGCTCAGTGCTGCCGCACGGTGTTTATCCCGTCGCG
>JACDAK010000106.1 GCA_013695495.1 Blastocatellia bacterium
CCCGTGCTGCGCTCGGTGATACAATCCACTGTAATGTCTGAAACTGCGCCAAAGATATTGTGGTTGTAGAACTCGATATCTAGAACGTCTTCGGCAAGTTTAACCGCTTCTGCGTGACGGTTCGATTGAAATGCGGCTACCATTTCTGATCGTTTTGGATGTTCTTCTATATTTCTGCCACTGATCTTTTCTTTTGTTCCGATCAATCGGTTGTCGGTGTTTGCGAGTGGCTGACTGAAGTACCGATCAGCACCGCAAGTAGAAGTGAAAGTGAATAGCTAAGCGTTCTTTTCATATAAGTAACCTTTATCGGCGTTTCCATCTTACACCTTCTTTTGTGTCTTCTAGGATGATGCCCTGGTCTGCGAGTTGGTCGCGGATCTCGTCGGAGCGTGCGAAGTCGCGGTCGCGGCGGGCGGATTGGCGCTCTTCTATAAGTTTTTCGATGTCGGCATCGAGCAATTCCGCATCATCCGGGCCGAAGATGCCGAGGACGGTGTCGAATTGCGCGATTGCGACGAGCAGAGCGGTTTGATCGGCAGGCTGCAGGCCGTCGGCGGCGATCGTTATGTTAGCTTCGCGGACGAGGTCGTGGACAGCGGCGAGCGCGGCCGCGGTGTTAAAGTCGTCGTCCATCGCAACTTTGAACTTTTCGATCGCGGCGGCGACGGCATCGGCGGTCTGCGCGTCCGAACCTTCGTTAATGCGTGCGTCTTTGACGAGCCCGCGGAAATTCCGCAGGCGTTCGACTGTCGATTCGGAGGCTTGCAGGCCCTCAAAGGTAAAGTTGAGCTGCCGACGGTACGGTACGGAAAGCAGCAGGTACCTTATTGCGAGAGCAGAGTAACCTTGCTCTCGCAGATCGCGAAAGGTGAAAAAGTTCCCCTTCGATTTGGACATCGTCACGTCGTCGATCTTAAGGAACTCGCTGTGTATCCAGTACCGCGAGAACTGTTTGCCCGTCGCACCTTCGCTTTGGGCGATCTCGTTCTCGTGATGTGGGAACTGCAGGTCCTGGCCGCCAGCGTGGATGTCGAAAGTCTCGCCCAGATACTTCATCGCCATCGCCGAACACTCGATGTGCCAACCCGGGCGGCCCCGGCCGAACGGCGCGTCCCAACCAGGCTCGTCGTCCAGGCCGACAAGCTTCCATAGGGCAAAATCCCGTGCATCCTCTTTGTCGTATTTGTCCGTGTCGATGCGTTCGCTGCCGCCTGTAATGTTTCCCTCGAACTTTATCTTGGAAAGATTACCGTAATCCGGGAACGCAGTGATGCGGTAATAGATCGAGCCGTCGGATTCGTACGCCTTGCCGTTCTCCATCAGCTTTGCGATCATGTCGATCATCTCGGCGATGTGGTGCGTCGCACGGGGTGTTACCTCGGGCCGTTCCATTCCCAGGGCGTCGAAGTCTTCCCAGAAGTATTGAATGTAAGGCGCGGTAAATTCGTCGATGCTTATGCCGCGCTGCGCAGCTTCTTTAATGATGCGGTCGTCAATGTCCGTCAGGTTAAAAACGTGCGTAACCTCATAACCGCTGTACTTCAGGTATCGGCGGAGCACGTCGCCGAAAACGAACGTGCGAAAGTTTCCGACGTGAGCAAAATTCCAAACCGTGGGGCCGCAGATGTACATCCGCACCTTCCCCTCGTCAATGGGGCGAAACTCCTCGACCGTGCGACTCAACGTGTTGAAAAATCTAAGCATAATCAAACGAGCATAAAGCTTGAGAATATATTATCGGCTGAATTTTGAGAAGCGTTAACGGCGGTAAGTTTCTGTAACCCTCCGTACAAAAGTCCCAAACCTTATTCGATACAGTCTTTAATGCTAGGGTAGGGTAGCGGCCAACTTGCCTGCGCAAGGCTAAGCTGGGTTAATCATCCCGATCCGGCCGGCTTGCGGTATCCGGTAGCAGCGGCCGGGGCCGTTTGGATCATAGATCAATTTCTACACGGTAGACAGTCTTTTCGAAGGCTGTCTACCGTTTTTTTGTCCGTTTAGAGCCGGATCCGGCCGGCGTCATCAGGTCGCTAACACCCTCCAACAAAAAGTTAATGATAGGTTTCCGCCTGCGGCATGGTTCAGGTTGTGGAGGGGATTTGGTTTGTTGGCGAGATAAAAAGATGGAACGGCGGGAAGTGTTCCCATCGTTCCATCTTTTGAATAGACGCATCCTGCGGCCGCGGACGGCCATAGGGGTTTAGTTAGGTCACGCCGCGATCTGTACGCGTTCCTGTTCAATGTCGTCCATGAACAGATATTTGCGCCACTCGGGCCGCGATTCTGCATAATGGCAGAGCAGTACGTGGTCGAGCCCCAGCCTCAGCAGCTTTTGCGACGTGAGCAAAGGCATACGTGCCTGCTCCGGCGTGCGGTTGCCCTTTCGCTGGTTGCATCGGACACATGCCGTGACCAAATTGGCGGGCGTGCTTTCGCCGCCTTGTGCCCGCGGGAGGATGTGGTCCAGCGTCAGGTCTTTTGCATGTCGATGTTCTCCACAATACTGGCATCGGTAGCGGTCGCGGATATAAACGCGTGCGCGCTTCATGGTCGTCTCACGCCGGTTGCGCCGTACATTAATATAGTGACGCAGACGGATCACCGAAGGCACGGCAAACGTGGTCGAGGGGGAACGCAAAACGTTGTCGCCGTCATTCTCTTCGATAAAGACGGCGCCCCGAAACCAAAGGCATACGGCCCGCGCCACACCGACGGTGCCAAGCGGTTCGTACGAAAAGTTCAATAGTAATACTCGTCCGGTTAGCAAACTTCTACTCCTCCTTCTCTCTTATTGGTAATGTAATATCAAACACACTATTTAGGCAAGCACAATATATAGGCACCCCACAAGTTTGTAAGCCGATATGTTGAAAGTCAGATCTTGCTTGACCCCGGGAGAACTGACGGCCAAGTAGTAGATCGATTTCAACAACCGCCGCCGGCCGTCGGATCATTCGACCAAGTTCTAACTGATCCGAAAACTCGCTTAATAGACTGGTAACATTCCGGATGGCTGACCACCCGTACCGACGAAATGACCTCTCGAATAGACCAATCAACCGTTGACTAAAAATGAATTGAGCCCAACGCGGCCTGAGGTAAGCTGCCTTCTTATTCACAATTTGAAAGGGCCGTCGATAATCTCGGCCTTTGTTATTTTGATCGTAAGGAGATTTTATGAACTATCTAAATAATGCGATGAGCAGATCGCTTGCGTCGCTGGTGCTATTCGCGATCGTGCTTCTTCCGCTGAGCGTGAGTGCGGGTGACGTTTCTTCTCAGAAGAGTTCTGCTGCTGCCGGTATCGGCCAGGTGCTCTACTATGACATCAAGGACCTTGGAACGCTCGGAGGCAATTCGAGTTTTGCCCGCGCGATCAACAATGCCGGTCAAATAACTGGGAATGCAAACGTTCCAAATGGCAGGCTGCATGCCTATATTTGGGAAAATGGCATGATGCAGGATCTTGGATTTCTTCCCAACGGTACGGAGTTTAGCCGCGGATTCTATCTGAATGCGCAAGGGGTCGTCACGGGAGAAAGCGATAACAATGCGTCGAAGGTTTTCATTTTTGATCCCTCAGTAGGGACAATGTCCGCACTCGTGGATCTCGTGACCTCGAACCCGGACAACATGAGAATTGTTGGTGGATTTGGAGCAGGTATCAATGACAACGGGCAGATCGTCGGATCAATGTCGAGACTTCTTGAGCCATCGGGTTCGGTCGTTCGCGGATTTAAGTTTGATTCGGGCACAGTTCGTGATCTTGGTTCCATTGACGGCCAAATAAATACTTTTGCTAGAGCGTGGGGCATCAATAACAATGGTACCGCAGTCGGCGTTTCTCGCACCGTTAACAATTCCTCTCATGCGACGCGTTGGGAAAACGGAACGGCAACCGACCTAGGCTCGCTTGGTGGCGACCTCGCGTTTAGTGAGGCCTTTAGGATAAACGAGAGTGGCCAGATAGTTGGACGTTCGACGGTCGCGGTAGGCGTAACAGGGCAAAACGCCGTCGTTTGGGAGAATGGAACGATCCGCGACCTGGGACGGCTCAGCGGCGTAAACTTCGGTCGTGCCAACGATATCAACGAACACGGATTCATCGTGGGCACCTCTTCCCAGTTCGAAGG